>NZ_JACJEW010000081.1:0-13844 GCF_014164315.1 Pseudoalteromonas sp. SG44-1 | reverse complement strand
TTCGATAATACTGCGCCACTGTTCAAGGCTACGTGTTTTTCTCATGGCTATCTCCTCATTGAAATTCGGAAATAGCTTAATCATTTTGACGAGTTACTGGCAGGTGCATTTTGCTAGACGCTTACTTAAATTTCGATCAGCTGTTAGTAGAAGGTCTCCAAGAAAAGTGGTTACGTAAAAAGGCTAAATCGCTAGGCTGTAAGCCTGATGCTCGGCTTAGGGCATTAAAATTATTGGAGACCATACTTGTCGCTATAGATTTTGAAGAAGACCATGCTAGGGAGATTATGTCTCCTTTTCACGTTGTCCATAATTTGCGCTCAATATTGAAAGGACATACGTCTGGAACAGAAGCGGAAAATGAGCGAAAAAATGCTTTGAAAGAGTATGGTAGTTTCAGAAAACACTTTGAGAAAATTTGCAGTGACTGCGATGAATCGCTTGAGATAATAGCTGAGGCACTTAAGGAAAAATGAGAAATTCCTTGGCTTCAAAAACTAACAAGGCCAGGCAGAGAGATGCCAAAACCGCCGCTCCGCTCTGGTTTTGTCACCCCTGCTGGCGGCGTTAGCATGCAAGGGGAATCGTGAAGCACATTTCATTTTTGGTTGCAGTACTTCTGGTGGGATGCTCCTCTTCTTGGAGTGATGGACCCTATGAAGTTTACTGGATAGACGGTGTTAAAAGTCTTGGCTTTAACGTTGGTGATGGAGCATATATTGGACGTATAGATGAGCCCATGAGTATCAATGCAAATGAAAAATTCATTTCAGTATATGCTTGCCCAGAACAGTCATGTGCTTACTACTACATAGATCGGGAAAAAGACCATAAATTTGCGGATGCTACCGAGTTTGTTTTTGGTCCATACACGAAAGAATCGTTCGTTAAGTTACAAAAGAAATTGATATTGCCAGAGCTAAATGAGTAGTAAAAATGCTAACAAGGCCAGGCACGGCGACGGCGTTTCCAAGAGGTAGCTAGCCAATGGAACTAAGAATAGATAGATTTGTATGGGTGCTAGCATGCAGTTTATGCACTGTTGCTACAGCCTTTCTATTTGTTCCAGATTTGGCCAATATCTATTTTTCATACGGACGTTACTTTGTTTATTTGGCTTTTTTTGTCGGCTTAGTGGCAATTTCTTTAACTTGGTATCGTTCATATAAGTTAAAAGGTTGGCGTAATCACGTAATGGCTTTAATCAAAACGGCTGTTCTTATAGGCATTTTTACTTCAACATTTATAATATTGATTGTTACACATAGTGGTATTTAAAATAAAAACATAACAAACAGCTTCACCGGACTCCGTAATACTTGCACCTTTCCTGCAAAAACACGCAGTAAAGTCGCCAACATATTACGCGCGGTGAGCTGGGCGTTATATGTCCAAGGAGGAACCGAGGTGAGTGATAACCTGTATTTCAAATCAGCGATGTTTAAATCTAATAAGTCTCTTGCTGAGTATGTGTTTTCTGAACTTAAAAAGTTGAATTTTAATCCAGAATCTCCTATCGACAGTGATTATATGTTTAGTATTGCTATGAACATCGACGGAGTGATGGTTGATGTGTACCTCGGTAAAAATGACGAGGAGTCGGAAACTCCTTTATGGCAGGTTTGGCCAGAACAACGCATCTCCTTTTTTAAGAAGTTTTTTGGTAAAGTCAATAAGTCACCTGAAGTGAAAGCAAGACAAGTTATCGAAAACATCGCAAAAAACATTGAGGGCGTTACTGATGTCGCATGGGACATATGACAAGTTAAACCATCGGAAAATCCCTCGCAGGCCAAACAACGGCCTATACGCTCGCGTTTTCCGCTGTTTAAGCGTTAGTTGCATATCATGAATCTAGAGCTGTTCAAATTAACAGAGGATGAGCGGTTATTATTGGTCGAAATGACTGATTTCGGAGTGCCTCTCTATGAGGTTCTTGATGAGTAAAAAAGGACAGGCACATTTTTTTGCAAAAATCATAGTATCAACTACTGTTATTACATACAGTATCTGGTGAAGTTGATATATTATGACTCGCGCAAGAAAAAAGCTTATTGATTTAGCATCGACATCTTAATCTCACGATGCGTGAGAATATGCAAGACGTGCATTCTTGTGTGGTGATGATAAATACACAGGTAAAAACTTTGATCATCGTAGGGAGTGGTTAGTAGAGCGAATTAAGTTATTAAGTAGTGTGTTCGCCATTGAAGTTGCTGCCTACGCGATTATGAGCAATCACTACCACCTTGTTGTGAACGTCAATAGGCGTCAAGCACTTGATTGGTCCGATGATGAAGTAATTAAACGCTGGTATCAGCTTTATAACGGCCACTTTTTAGTCGACCGCCACTTAAAAGGTGGGCAGTTAGATAAGCCAAGTTTGCTCTTTTTTAATGAGATCATCGCTAAATGGCGAGAAAGATTGTATGACATCAGCTGGTATATGAAAAACCTCAATGAGTACATTGCCCGCGAGGCCAATAAAGAAGATAACTGCACGGGTAAATATTATTCGCTGCCGTCCTTGGCGCTCACCCTTCGGGCTGCCTAACGGCCTTTAAATTTGTGGGAAGGACCTTTCCTTTCGATAAAGAGTAATCACAAGCGCTCTTTGATGAAGCTGCACTGCCAGCTGGTATGGCGTATATCGACTTAAACCTAATACGCGCCAAAATAGCTAACACCCCTAAGAATCAACCCACACCAGCGTACAAAAACGTATTGAAAGCGTAACAACAGATAAACAGCCTAAAAATTTATTACGTTTTGCGGGTATGAATGCTTTGGAAGGGGCTTTAAATAAATATCAATTTAGTGAATGCTTAGCCACTTTACTGAAAGTTGATTAACGTTAGTATTTTAAGATTTTATAAAAAGGGTAGGCAAGTTGGCTATCCTTTTTTTGTGGTAGAGGTGATAATAATTTTAGTCTTGCTAATTTATCATCAACCTCCATATCTATAAAACCGTAAGGTGGTTTTTTTATGCCAACACGCTACAAAAAAGGAGATAACAATCGTTCGAAAAAAAAACAAACCTAGTTATATCGAGCCTGATGAATGTATCCAAGTCAGAGGTGCACGGGTTCACAACTTAAAAAACATCAATGTTGATTTGCCCCGTAATGCCTTGGTGGTTTTTACTGGTATTTCTGGCTCAGGAAAGTCGTCATTGGCCTTTGGCACTTTGTTTGCTGAATCTCAGCGTCGTTACCTAGATTCTGTTTCGCCTTATGCCCGTCGCTTGATTGATCAAGTAGAGGAGCCAGATGTTGATTCAATCGAAGGGTTACCGCCAGCAGTAGCACTGCAACAGCAGCGAGGAACTCCATCGGTGCGTTCATCTGTTGGTAGTGTTACCACGATTTCTAATGGCTTGCGCATGCTTTATTCCCGTGCAGGGCAATATCCAACAGGTCAAAATATACTTTACGCTGACGGCTTCTCGCCAAATACCCCAGAGGGCGCTTGTGAGCGATGCCATGGCATAGGTCGTGTATTTGAAGTGACAGAGAAGTCGTTGGTACCAGATGACAGCAAGACTATTAGGGAACGCGCTATCGCGGCATGGCCGCCAGCATGGCAAGGGCAAAATTTATTGCGTATTTTGATTGCATTGGGCTATGAAGTTGATACTCCTTGGAAAAAATTGCCACAAAAAACGCGGGATTGGATCTTGTTTACCGATGAAACCCCTGAAGTGCCGGTTTATCGAGACTACAATATTAGCCAAATACGAGAAGCAATTGATAAAGGGGAAAAGCCCAATTACATGGGGACCTATACAAGCGCTAAGCGTTTTATTTTGCAGTCATTTGCTACTACGCAAAGCCCGCGCACCAAAAAGCGGGTGTCGCAGTTTATGCAGATTTCTCAATGCCCCGAATGTCAGGGAAAAAAACTCAAACAAGCGTCACTGTCGGTTAAATTTGCTGGACTTGATATTGGTGAATTGTCGCAATTGACGCTGACTGAGTTGGCGTTGCGGTTAAAGGATACAGCTAATAACAAACCCGCGGATAACAACGTTAATCGAGAAAAAGCCATCGTCGCACAGCGTATTGCCAGCGATATTCTTACTCGAGTTGAAGCGCTTACTCGACTTGGTTTGGGTTATTTATCACTTGAACGTAGCACGCCCACGTTATCTCCGGGCGAACTACAGCGCCTGCGCCTTGCAACACAGATCCGCTCTCAACTGTTTGGTGTCGTTTACGTATTAGACGAACCCTCAGCCGGTCTGCATCCCGCTGATACTCAAGCATTGCTAGGTGCCTTAGATGAATTAATCGCAGCGGGTAATTCAGTATTTGTGGTAGAGCACGATGTTAGCGTTATTCGCCATGCAGATTGGATTGTTGATGTAGGTCCCGATGCAGGAACCCATGGCGGAGAAATTATTTACAGTGGTCCGCTTGAGGGCTTGCGCGAGGTAACCGAGTCTCACACTGGTCGATTTGTGTTTAATAAAGATGACAGTGCAGCACATAGACCAAGACAGCCGAATACTTGGCTCAAATTAGTTCAGGTTAAGCGAAATAACTTGAAGAATATCGACATTGAGTTTCCGCTAGGGCTTATGACTAGCGTTACCGGTGTCTCGGGTTCGGGAAAATCGAGTTTAGTCAGTCAGGCGCTGGTGGAGCTTGTGTCTGATGCCCTTGGTCAGCAAAATACCGTCGAGGCACCCAATGATGAGACTGATTTACTTGAGGAAGAATTAGAAATCGCCACCAGCGGTAAAATTGTTGATGGCATACAGCACATCCGACGTTTAGTGACCGTGGATCAGAAAGCTATTGGCCGCACACCACGCTCAAACCTTGCCACTTACACCGGTTTGTTTGACCACGTACGTAAGCTATTCGCCGCCACACCCAAAGCAAAAGCGAGGCGCTACAACGCAGGGCGCTTTTCGTTTAATGTAGCAAAGGGGCGTTGTTCGAATTGTGAAGGCGTAGGATTTGTGAGTGTCGAATTGTTGTTTTTGCCTAGTGTTTATTCGCCTTGTCAGGTATGCCAAGGGCAGCGTTACAATGACGAAACGCTCGATATTACTTATCGAGATAAAAATATCGCTGAAGTGCTTAATTTAACCGTTGAAACTGCCCGTGAATTTTTTATGGATGAGCCTTTAATAGCGCGCGCTTTGGATGCCTTGTTGCAAGTGGGGCTCGGCTACTTAAGGCTTGGTCAGCCTGCTACCGAATTATCGGGCGGTGAAGCGCAACGGATAAAATTAGCTACTGAGTTGCAACGAGCGCAACGCGGTGACACTTTATATATTCTCGATGAACCCACTAATGGCCTTCATCCCGCAGATGTCGCTATGTTGATGTTGCAATTAAATGGTCTGGTAGACGCAGGTAACACCGTAATCATGGTTGAACACGATATGCAGGTCGCGAGCCATAGCGACTGGGTCATTGATATTGGTCCTGGTGCGGGCGATGAAGGTGGGAATATTGTTGCTCAAGGACCACCGGCCAATGTCGCTAAGTCAAAGGCCAGCCAAACAGCACCCTTTCTGTCGCCTTAGCATTAGCCTGACTTTAGGTTATCGACGTTTTTCTTTACTTAAGTTGGTGATTAATTGCGATGTTGCGCTGCCCCGTATACCACCATAGTAGGCATGGTGTTTTCGGGGGGCGCTGGACGCGACAGCAAAGTGGGTATTATCAGTCAAAATACCATGGTTGGGATTAAAACCTAACCAACCTGTACCAGGTAAAAAACCTCTGCCAAGCGTGCAGTTCATCGAAGGGGTTTCCATATCAAAATAGAAATAGCCGCTGGCAGAACACACGGCAATACCAAAATGGCGCAGCAGATTAATTTGCATCTAAGACAAGTCAGTACAAGATCCTTTGTTAATTTTAAAGGTTTCATTAGTGGGTAATGGTGGGCTATATTATTGATATTCAGCACTAAAATCTCGGTGTGTCTAGGTGATATAGAGCTTGAACGACTCACTAAAAATCAGTGATATCTACTCAAAAAAGCTTCTGTACTAGTACAAAAGCTTTTCTGATTAAGATAAATTGAATCGACCTAAGCTGAAAATTCGATAAAGGTTTATCAAGCAAGATTTAATCATTATAGGGTGAGTTGGTCACAGATTTCAAATGTGTGCTCAACAACATCATTTGAGTTAGCACGTAAATCTAATTGCCATTCTTCCTTATGATCATAATCTCCTTTTTCGGTGTTTTTTATCCAAGTAACAGGATAATCATCTGGTTCTACACGATATAAAAAAGGTGCAAGTATTGAAAAATCTTTGGTTTTGCCAATAGTGATTGTTTGATTGTCAGAAACGGACTGATCTAATTCTCCCCCTTCTAACGTGAAATCTAATGAGTTAAATTTAAGCTTAAGCTCAGTAGGGCCGCTATACCCTTCACAAGCTGTCAAACCAATACGGACATTTTGCTTAATAAGTGCTGTTTTTGTACCTAAATCAATAGTGAAGTGGTTGGTAGTTACCTGCTGCTCTCTCACAACGGTAGCAGATGTAAATGGAGAGCTAAAACCCATAATGCTAAATTTCTTCTCTACTCCTACGCCTATTACTGCTTGATAATAGCCATTATCATCCGTAGAGAAATATAAACTGTCTATTATTGCTTCACTTGAAAACAGATCGACATTAGCAAGGCCGCGCCCTAAAGCATCAACCAGACGACCGCTAACACTACCAAGCCAGCTAACATCATGCAGAGAAACAGCAATTAAAAGGTGTTTTACAACCGTATTACCCGCATCGTCCGTTACACTAACCGAAGCAGTATAAGTACCAAGGGTTAGTGGCGTAAATGAGGTTATCGCTTCAGTGGTATTCGCTAGAATTGAATTACTAAGTCTTGGTTTACTCAACAATAAGCAAGACAATAAGCAAGACACCCAGCCTAAAATTTGGTCATTGTATTTCTCTGTGTGCGTATGCAGTGATGAGTAATCACACGCACTTAGCACTTAAGTTGATGATAAAAAGCAAATAGACTTAATGACAAAGCTATAATTCTACGCTGGCATAAGCTGTGTAAAGCTACGTTATTGACGAAAAAGTATTTGCAATGGGTAAAATTGAGTAAAACAGAGCTCACTTTTTTGAATCAAACGGTTGAGCAATACCACGGGAGTTTAAGTAGCATTAGCTGGTTTATGCGCTTATTAATTTTAAGTTATTTGTATTTTTAAGTGTCTGTTTTTTCAAAATGCGCAATTAGGCGCTCGAGTAACTTTCTAATCGCTATAGATTGATGTTTGCGAGAACGGTATATGGCGTAAATACCTAAGGACGCTGGCTCATAGTTGGGGAGCACATGAACCAGCTTTTTATCATTGATCAACTGTTGTACGGCATGTTTAGGTTGTAAAGATATACCGCGTCCTTTGAGTGCTGATTGAAGTAAGAGCATTGATTCATTCGCACTGAAGTTGCCAGCGACTGAAGTAACAACCGCGAGTTCTTCTTTGCTGAAATGCCACAAACTTTTTCCAAAATTAGAATAAATTAAGCAATTATGTTTGGCCAAATCATCAGGGTAAACAGGGTAACCAAAACGATTTAGGTAATCTTCGGTGGCGCATAACACTGAGCGGCAACGACCGAGCGGGCGTGCAATGATATTGGGGTCTAAGTCATTGGTAATACGTATTGCTAGATCGATTCTATCTTCAACTAAATTAGTTACTTGGTTACTGATATGAATATCTATATGTACTTTGGGATACTCATCTAAAAACTGATCAATTACTGCTGGCAATAAATTAGCGGCGACAAATTGAGAGCAAGAAATACGGATCGACCCTTCAGGTTGTGCGACATGATCTTGCTCTAAAGGGATAGACACTTGTTTGGCTAAATCTAATAACGACAGACAATTTACAAAAGCTTTTTCACCTGCGGCGGTGAGCGTGAGTTTACGCGTAGAGCGATGTAATAACTGACTATTCGCCCAACTTTCCATTTCGCTTAAGTACCTAGTTACCATCGAGCGCGACATATCTAACGAATGCGCTGCGCTGACCATACTACCTTGCTCGACAATTCTAACAAAGACTTGAGCTGCGGTGATCCTGTCCATTTTATTTCCTATATGTTCGATATATGCAATTAACTATTGCCTGTTGTGATGTTTATTGCAACATATTTGCAATTTATACTTGTTTCATAAATTTAATACTGCTGACAGGAAAATAAAATGAAGACCTTGCATTTCATTATGGACCCGCAGTGTGGTTGGTGTTATGCCGTCGCACCGCTGATTGATGAACTCACTCAATTAACAACAATAGATATTAAGCTGTATGGCGGCGGCTTATTTTCAGGGGCTAATAAACGTCAGTTATCAGCTGATTTTCATCAGCAAATAATCGCCATGGATAACAGGATCACGAGTTTAACGGGGCAAGTATTTAGTCCAACTTATTATGAAACGCTATTAGATGATAAGCAGCGAATTTTAGATTCAGATACGCCGATCACGGCGCTACTAGCTGGTGGATCTTTAGGTCTTAATACTGTTGCCATGCTGCATAGAATGCAAGTTGATCAATTTGTACTTGGCCGTTCTCAGTCTGATATAGCTAATTTAGCTAACATAGCCACTCAACTTGGTGCTAGCTCTAGGGCTTTTTTAAATGCGTTTGACCTTTTTAGTGGCGAAAAAACGCAGCAGCAAATAATTAAAGCGCGGCAGATGTTGAATTTAGTTGGCGGTAGTGGGTTTCCAACACTTGCGTTTGAGCACGGCGATGGCGCATTTACTAAATTAGACCACTCGCGTTATTACGGTCAGCCACAGCAGTGGTTAGCTTATGTAAAACAATTAATTAATACGATTGATTAACCAATAATTTTACACGTTTAAAAACACCCAATTTACTCGCTAAATGAGCGACATTTTAGAGGCTACTATGACATTTTTATCTAAATTAATTCAGGCAAGCACGCTTGCTACAATGATGGCAGTATCTGCCAATGCAGTTAGTGCAACACTTGAAACCAGTGTGTTTAATCCACAACAAAAAAGCACGTTCCCAGTTAGTTCGGTGTTGATCAGCGGTCCAACCGAAGCGATTTTAGTTGATGCGCAATTTCAGCGCAATGATGCACAATCAGTGGTTGAGTTGATTAAAAAATCAGGTAAAAAATTAACCACTATTTACATTAGTCATGGTGATCCTGACTATTATTTTGGCTTAGACGTGATCACCGAGGCCTATCCTGATGCTAAGGTATTATCAACTGCTAAAACCCGAGATTATATTAAAGCGTCAATGGCGCCTAAAAAGGCTTATTGGGGGCCAATTCTTAAAGAAAACGCACCGCAAAAACTAGTTTTGCCAGAAGTATTGCAAGGCGACACCTTATTGGTTGATGGTGAAAAAGTGAATATTGTTGGTCTTGACGGTCATGATCCAAAACATACTTTTGTATGGATCCCTTCGACTAAAACTATGTTGGGTGGTGTTGTGGTATTTAACAACATGCATGTTTTTTTAGCAGATACGCAAACACCTGAATCACGTCAAAGTTGGTATAAAACCCTTGATGTTATTGAGCAGCTGCATCCTAAAACTGTGATCTCTGGTCATATGTTAGGTGATAAGCCATTGACTATTGAAGCGGTGCACTTTACTCGCAAATACATTCAAGACTTTGAAGCTGCAGCCAAGTCTTCAGCTAATTCAAGTGAATTGATGAGTAAAATGAAAGCAAGCTATCCAAATATTGGCGGCGATAGCGTATTGGCGTTAAGTGCCAAAGTTATTATGGGCGAGATGCCTTGGGGCTAATTACTACAGCTTAAATTTATTTATGGCTTTTCAAGCTGCTTGCAGTTTGAAAGGTCTGTTCAACTCTTTGTACAGGCTTCATTTCATGGGGGGAATTCAGCGAGTAATCACGATAGTAATGGCTTTGGCTATGCTTCAAGCATGCAGTACCACTGCCAAAATATCGTCATTAGAACATTACAATAGTTTTAATCTGGAGACTAAATCGATGACCAATCTTGATATTGTAAAAAGTACTTATGAAGGTAAGACCTCAGAAGAAAACGGTAAAAACCTCAAGCGTTATATAACAAACGAAACACAATGGACGGAAGCCGCTGGTTTTCCATATGCCGGAACCTACCAAGGCTTTGATGAAATTGAAAAAAATGTATTTGTACGGTTAGGCAGTGAATGGAATGGTTATAATTTTGCGGTAGAAGACTATGTTGCTGCTGGCGACAAGGTGTTTGCTTATGGTAGCTATAGCGGAACCAATAAAGCCACAGGCAAATTTTTTAAGGCCAGAGTCGCCCATTTATGGATACTCAAAGAGGGTAAGATCATCAGTTTTGAACAATTTGTTGATAGTAAAACCGTTAGCGATGTCATGTAAAAAAGTAGTTTTTTAATAACAACTACAAGTATGTTGTAGGTGCGCTTTTATTTCGTACTCTCGTGCATAAAAAAAAGCGTTGCCAATCGGCAACGCTTAAGTTCAACTCTGTAGCATCTAGCACCGATTATTTAGTCAAATAATCCAGCACCACTTGATGATGGTCTTTGGTTTTAAATTTATCGAAAAAGTGCTTTATTGTTCCGTCTTGGCCGATCAAGAAGCTTAAACGGTGCTGGTTTATACCCCTATAAAAGTGCACATTTGATTGAGGATAAAAGTCTGTAGCTATGTTTTCTGGGTGTGCAATTAAAATTCTGCACATAAAACAACCTCACTCTGGACCTCCCTGGTTTCACTAGGTAGTTTATATTGAGTCTTCCTTTAACCCCTTCAGATATTGAGACTCAGTGTTGTTAATCTCCCTAGGCATAATATACTGTTATAACTGATTTAAATTCCAGCATGGCTCACTAGGTTCATTGATAGAACTAACAATAAAATTATGATTTAGTTGATAGTTCTATCAGCTTATCTGTTAATTTTGGGTTCCAATTAGTTTGCAATCTGTACTGATATAATTCAGCACTTTCATTTAGAAACAACACTTTAGATATTTCAGTGAAGCTAATCTCAAAATAATTTCTAAATGGGGAATTATTGTCATAAGCAAATTGAAAAGTATGTTCTAAAAAAACATAGATTTCATAGCGCCCCAATGATTTATAAATATGTTTAGAAAGAATTATTTTTTCTCGAGTATCGTCGGGAAGCATATTCATTAAAGAGGCTATGTATTCTATATTTTCCATTACAGCTCTGAAAGGACTTAACTGTTCAGAAATGCTATTAGCATTCCTAAGTTCCTCTTCCCAATCTCCGAATCTCAATTGACAGTATTCAAAAAAGTTTACTGGACTGTTAGAAATGTGACTACTTACCAACTTCTCAATATGTTTATTACTTTTAAGTTGAAATAAAAGGCTAACCCTCAAATGTTTGTTCAAATCAGCTGGCCGTTTAGGTAATTTTTTATATTTTCTACCTTTTTCATTCCGTTTTACTTTGAGTGCAAATTCAACAATAAACTGGAAGATATTATCTTCCGCTCTAATCTTAGGGAGTTTTGGTACTGTTAAAGTTTTACTTAAACGATAAGAGCCATGTTCATCAGTCACAACACTTATAGCTAGACATTCTAAATAATCTTTTAAGTCGTGACTCGCACTTTTCTCATCAACTATCTTAATATTTAGGGGCTCATGATCTGTTACATAAAGCTTGTATATATTACACACCAAAGCGCAATGTGAATCTTTGCTCACATCTTCAATTGACTTGGTTATTTGAGGTAAGATCGCTAAATAAAGCGATTGATTATCTTGGTTTTTTTGGTGGTTTTCATTTTGCCTATTGAATACCTCATTTTGTTCCCTTATTTGCTTTAATTCACTTTTATTATCTTTCCAGGTCATAAACAGAAGTATAATTGTGACTGTTACTAGGACAGGAGACAATATGTTATTGAAATAGCTAGCTGTTTTCACCCACGTATCCAAATTGGATTCGTAGCTCCACCCAAAACGTAAGTAAAAATGCACTACAAAGCTAATCACAATCAAAAGAAAGGAAAAAATTACCCAATAGGTGAAGTTGCGTTGTTTTTTTTCTTTCACTTGTAGAGTCCTTCTATATTTTTAATTATCAAGCTTTACAGGTAGACAGGATACACATGGAATATTACTGCGCTTCTAACTAAAAAATAAGCCACAGCAAAAATGAAGCTTTATTGTATTGGGAGACACTTTTTGATTCACCCACAGAAAGCTAGAAGAAATTATTAGTGGTAAAAAAAACAATTGCATATCGATTTAAACGTCATTAGGTAATCGATTGTTATTTTTTTTAAGTTTTTGAATTAAAATGTTTTTTTCTACTTCGGGTAAGTCTTCTATGAGACAAATTAACTCAGCTGTTTTTTCTGATTCACATAAAAAATAAGGCAAAGGCACTCCTAATTCATCCGCTACTCTTTTAAGGGTTGGAATGTCAGGGGTGTGTCTACCTTTCTCATAGTGGTTCATACGACTACTCGCAGAACTTTGATCAAGCCCAATTCTAATGCCGAGTTCTTTTTGAGAGATCCCCTTAGAGACTCGTGCCTGTTTAATTCGGCCTGGGACTGGGTTAATCGTAATTTCCAAGAATTCATCTTAATTCACAATATCAATACTTAGATTCTCTAAGTTTATGCTAATGTTGTATACTTAGGAATACTAAGCTTGAGATTTTTAACTTTAATATCGGTCATCGTTGATTATGAAAAATTTAAATGAAGCCATGTACTTACTTTTAGTGGAAAAAAGAATTGATAATTTTTCTGTTACTGAACTAGTTGAAACCTATATTCGTTTGTATAGTTCTACGAAAAATGATTTTAAAGCAAGAGTTTTTATCCATCGACAGCTTTATCGACTTGTTAATGACGGATATTTACTAAAGCTTGGTAAGAAAAACACACAAAAGATTAGATATATCCATACAGAAAAATTTAAGCAACATTTTTATAATTTAGATAATCCGAAGACTGGAAATTACTTAATACCTGATGAGGAGTTTAAGGCTATGTTAAATGACAGACTTATAAAGTATAGATATAGCCTACTTATTAGCACATCTGAAATGGAAGAGTACCAAAGTTACATGAACGAATATCCTGCAATTATTGCTTTACTGAGGTCAAAGTTTGATTTGGCCAAAGAGGAAAAATATCGATGTTTAGGTCGTATAACAGCGGTACAGAATATTTTAGGGGAGTGTCTTGATACTAGGAAAGGGGATAGTGCGGTTGGGTACTAATTTTAGCTGCCACTTATTGCCCTGATTTGTAGTAGCTCATATCTGACCTAGCAGTTTTGACTGAATAGGTTTAGGCTTTATGACACACCTGTATGAGCTAGAATCGGACGATCGCACTAGCTCGTTTCTGGACAAAAGCCTTTTAGAGTTACTTCCCTAAGCTACTCGCTTAAAACAAATTGAGATAGGACAAAACTAAACTAATTGCTGTCAGTTCTATACAAAATGATCATAGGGAAATTGCACGCGTTGAAGAGCTTTAGTGGACGTACGTTCGGTTTGATTTGGGCTATAGCCTAGCATTCGCCCTCTTTCAGAGATCAAGTGCAGGTTTTTCCTTGCTCTAGAGCCAATAACATAGAGAAGCTTCTTAGCACTATCTTCTGATGAGTCATTAAAATTAGGAACTAACCCCTCAAGTAAACCGAAGGATATAACTGCGTCATATTCACCACCTTTAACGTAAGCGTCTAGCAAAATGCACCTGCCAGTAACTCGTCAAAATGATTAAGCTATTTCCGAATTTCAATGAGGAGATAGCCATGAGAAAAACACGTAGCCTTGAACAGTGGCGCAGTATTATC
>NZ_JACJEW010000080.1:0-14000 GCF_014164315.1 Pseudoalteromonas sp. SG44-1 | reverse complement strand
GCTGGCGAGGGTCGTCAATTGATTCGAAATATTTAAATAGTTGAATATCAGGCATGGGGGCTCCTTAAAAAGGAGTATAAGATCATACTTTTAAGTCAAGGTAAAGTTCGTGATCTTGCCCTGGTCGTGGGGGTTGTTGCCCCTATGGCTATACTTGCAGAGCTTGCAACGCATAGCAAAGTGGTTTTTTTAAACCAGTTAAGCATTTTATTTCCCTTATTTATTATTTACAGCCACTGTTAAAAAGCAGCGCATGCGAGAAGTAGATACCATATAGAAAATTACCAGCTTAGTAAATTCGCTTTATCGGTTGTTAGCGTAGGGGGGATCATACTTTGTAAATAATTATAATTTATGATCTAATGCGCTAAATTTCATCATTTTATATTCCATTTGTCTTTATTTTCCTATCTAGAACTCGTAAAAGATAACCGCTCAACAATCAACCAGTATCATAACCTTGTCGATGTGCTTTTTCTTATTATTAGTGCTGTAACATCTGGGTGTGAAGAAATGCAAGGCATTGAAATGTAAGGTTGGTTGGTTAAAGCAATTTCGTCCTTTCAGCAATGGCATACCGACACGACACAGTATTGCTCGCATATTTCGAACGGTTGATACGGATTTACGGATTCATTAAGATCAATGAAATACCCGCAGTAAGAGACCCTCTTCAAATGATTGATATTAAATATGCAATCATTACGTTAGATGCATTGTCAAACAGAGACATTAAAACAATTAGCTAGCCGACGTGACGTGCTGATTGTCTTGATGCGTCTACGTTAAAGCCTGAAATTAAGAAAAATGGCGGTCAATAAACACACTCGTTACGGTAAAAAGAGAAAGAAAAAAGGGAATAGAACGAGTATAGATACCCATTATTATCTGACATCGTTAACAGATAGCGCGCTGATAAGCAAAGCTATCAGGCATCATTGGCTGACAGAAAATCAACAACCCTAGATATTAGATGTGGCCTTTAAAGAAGATGCCAGTTAAATACATGAACCACTGATTGCGCAGCACATTGGTGTATTCCTTCGAGTGATAAGAAACATGGTAAAACAGTATGCAAATAGCAAAGGGTCGATAAGAAGTAAGTGTGTAAGAATCTGTTATGATGACGCTTTTAGAGAGGAATTATTATTCGGTTAACTTTATTAACAAAGTGTCCTCGGGCCCTGTGGAATAACTTCATGTTTTCTTGATATAAAATCGGTTAATATTAATAATTATGGATTAAAATTTAGGAGATAACCTTGCATACAGAGTTAACGGATAATTCGAAAAAGTCAGCATTAGCAGCCATTATTAATTTAGATACCAGTTCATTAAGCGCAGCTGATCTCATGCTTAATGAATTCGAAAGCGATGAAGTCATAACAAGTCTGTTGTTTTTATTAGCCTTTAATAATGAAACTAATAATAAGCTCACGTTGGACGAGCAAGTTAAAGATATACTTGTTACAAGTTGTTATGAGCATTTATCAAAGCAGAGTAAGTATGAATTCAATACTCAATGGTTATATAAGATTATTGACAACTGGGGCGCGGATATCATTCAGGCGTTAATACCTCGGCACTTTTTTTCAAGGTATTTATTATTAGATCTTATTGACTATATCAGTGATTATGATATTGCAGAAACACTGCTTGATGAAATGGATAATGATGATCCTGAATATCGAACCAATGCCAAAATAGCATTATTAGATTTAAAGGGGCAAACAAGTGATATAAATTATCGTAATATATTCAACTGGTTTAATGAAGATATTCAGCTAACGAGTTATGTAGCGGATGGTCGAGAAGAAGCGATGAGCCTTTTGCATATTTTAAAGTATATGCTAAAGCATGAATTCCCGCTTGAATACATTAATCAAACTGTTGAAAAATTAAATAGTTTGTTTATGGTCCGAGGCATTATGCCGTTTTGGAAAGATGCTGCCACGGCTTTAGTGCTCGCTGCGAGTAATCACTCACTGGCACAAGAATATATTGCACTTGCAATGAAATTAAACGATAGCTCAATGCCCAGCGAAGAGCTTATTTTTTATCGTTTAAGTCATGGGTTGATTGACTTACCCACAGCGTGCGATGCACTGCTGGTGGGTTACCCGATACAACCTAACCTACAGGTTTTACGTGATTATTTTGCACTAGATAAGCAGTCTGAGGTGTTTCTAGCCATTGCAGACGCGAGCCTAATCGATAACAAAAACGATAAGTTAAGTGCAAATACGTTATTGACGCTTTGTGAGCACATCCCCAGTGAACATGCGTTAGATAATACACTTATGGCTCGTTTAGATCGTGAATACGCCTCAGGATTCATTTCCTATGCACTGACACACGCACCTGACAAGGTTGAATCATTATTAGTATTGGGAAGAGAGAGCCGAAGTTTATGGGCCATAATTGAAGCTAATACCGAGTTTTTCTCACACGCTATTAATGTTGAGCCAGAGCACGCATTTAAACGTTTTTTTACTGAAGTAGCAACTGATCACATTGATTATGAATTGTTTATGGCTAACTTTACAGAACTGCACTGGGCATACTTTATGGCGGGGCTTGAAGAGCATTTTGCCAGCACTACTGAACATATTAGATCTGAGACTTTGCAAGCTATCCCTATTTCAGTAATACCTGAACAGTATATAGAAAAGTTTAAGCAATGGATTATTGAATTAGAGTATGGATTTGATCGCGATGAAATTTTTTCTAAACTCACATTCCCTGCAAATAAATTACAAGCGTTATTAATTAAGCTACAAGATCTGCCGTTGGATTAGTTACTTAAACTTTATCTGAGTAAATGCCATTTGAGCATTATGCTTAAGTTGCTTTTACGATTTTTATCAATTAAGACAAATATAAAGTTTGATCCCGACCTACACTATGAGAGTAAAAGATTAAACTAGATTTTTAAAAAATAAATGTGGTTAACTAGGGTCTGTTTATCTATCGAGGTTGAATTTTCAGCAGTGTTTTTGGCAATTACCTAACGTTCATAGGTTTTATAGATAGGTTTGTTTATAAAGCTACTTAGCTCATTGGCTACTTTTTCTAAGCTGTTTTTGTAACCTTTATTTATTAATATGTATCTATCTTCATTAACTAATTTAAGATATAGGCGGTAATCCCTTTTACCAAATAATTTTTCGTCAACCACTATGCCGCGTATATCCGCAAATGCAATTGAATCTGCTTTAATAACGTAAATGCTTTTGGCGCGTATAATTATGTTTTTTGTTTCTTTATCAATTTTAATTTTGTAATTAGCAAATGTACAACAAAAGCCAAGTGTGGAAATAGCAGCCCAAGGTACCAAGGGAAATTCGCCATCTATTACACTAAACATACATAAACAACTTATAAATAAAATAAATGCGCCCATAAAGTTAACAGCACTTGTGGCAAATGGCTTGATTTGCGCTTGTTGATTTGTCAGTTTTGTAAATTTCATTTTATAAAGTAGTCACTATTAGTCCGATGATAATAAAACATATGAAGGGGAGGAGAATCATTTTTATCAATGATTTGGTATCCCAGAAAGTTATATCTTTGCCGCTTTTTAGAGCTGGATCATCTGCTGTACTTGCAGGTCTATTATCGAGTGCATTTTGGTCTAAATCGGGTGTGTTACTGCTGACGTTTGTTTTTTCTGTAAACTCATTTACCTTTTCTGTGTGTATACAGCCAAAATGATTAGCTAAAAACGCGGCTGCTGCTTGAGTATCTTGGTAGGTGCCAATTGTGTAGCGTTCATGGCACAGCGCTATTTGATACTTATCTGCAAGGCCTGGAATTTGTTGCACTAAAACTTCAACATCGTTTAAATTTTTTAAAATCTTTTTTGATGTGGCTTTAGCTAGAAATAATTTTTCTTTGTACGCTTTACCAGTTTCAACATCAAGGACTAAATAATGGCTTCTTGAGTAAGCAAAAACGAGTGATAAAAATAAAGGAGCAAAGCAAATACCATAAAATATTGACTCAGTAAAATAGCCAACCACACCACAAAATGGAACGATGAAAGTTAGTATGGCCCTAACTGCAATAATATTGAGGTGGCCTTGAGTCCTTAATTTTACCTTATTTGGCAAATAGGTATTTTTAATGTGAAACTTTACATTCTTAGGTAGATTTGAGTGTTGCAAAAATACATCATCCTTGATTTAGAGTTTTCTAATTTAGCATGATATTTTTTAATAAACCACAATGGGCAGCTATTCGAAAACCTCTAGCAAACAGGCTGCTTTTTGCTTGGTTCTATTTATCATTTAATACCATGTTCTAAGGTTGAGCTTATTTTTGATTGTGTAAGTCGTGAATTAAACCCAAAAATTTGATAATTTAAAGAATAAGATAAGTCGATCATGGCAGTTAAGGTAAATAAATAAATGAATCAACAATTAGTTTTTAAAAATGGTCAAGTTAGTGATAATTACGCCAGTATTTTATTAGGCCATCAAGATGAGTCATACGTTACGCCAATAATGGAATATAAGGAGTATGAACTGATTGTAGAATCGGTTGTTATCATTTTACTCGATGACGACACAGAGCTAATGGGAACAGAGGTGTTAACGTTGGTTGATAGTGGGCACTGTACGTTAGCGCAGTTAATTAACTTTTTAGCCGGTGAAGAGGTGGAGGAAATGCAAGAGTTTGAGTTTATTTCATCTGCTTGGTTTGCATGGCAAAGTAAACACGGCGATTGGTCAAGTGAGCCATTTGATACTGTTTATGAATCGCAAGATAAAAACATAACAACGCTTAATGAGTTATTAAACGAGTAAGTTTGCGTTTTTAACAAGCGCTTTGGCATTTTAGGTGTGCCAACCGAGGCAGTTGGTTTACCTTGCCTTTGATTGATAATACTGTAAAAATCAGCGCGTTTTAAATTAAACAGTTGTATGGAATTTGGCGTTGAGTAAAGAACAGCAAAAAGGCTATTGGCGCAATGAAACTGTGGCTTTTCTCGCGTTGACTTCATTAAGCGGCGTTGGGTATTGGGTATTACACAAAATAGCAGAGTCAGGCTTAGGCTTTAAAAATTTACTTAAAGCGAGTAATGCTGATGAAATTTCTAAACACCTGAATGTGTCATTACCTGATGATATTGAATGGCAAGCATATCAACAACAACTTTGGTCAATTGGCTTAGCGCGCGCACGTTCTCTTCATGCTGATAATGTAAGACTTTTGTTCCGAGAGCAGGAGCTTTTTCCTCAAGAGTTGAAGAAAATTGATGATGCACCTCATTGGATTTTTGTTCAGGGTCCAATTGAAAACTTACATAAAAAATCCGTATCAGTGATAGGTACTCGTAAGCCATCAACAGATGGTGTAATTTTAGCGAAAATAGTCATCGCAGCATTGGCAAATAAAGGGCTTGTTACAGTCAGTGGCTTAGCTTTGGGTATCGATCAAATAGCACATACAGAATCGATAAAATATAACATTCCCACCGTTGCGGTTCTTGGTAATGGTATATACGTTGAGTTTCCTAAAGGCTCTAACACACTTAAAGCGCAAATATTAAATCGTGGTGGCACAGTAGTAACAGAATACCTGCCTGAACAATTATACAGTGCCGAAAACTTTGTTAGACGAAATCGAATACAGGCTGCGCTTTGTAATACGCTGCTACCTATCGAGTGGGAAATTAAAAGTGGCAGTGCTCACACTGTCGCATTTGCACATAAGTACAATAAAAAAATTGCTAATGTGTTCTTACCTGGAACAGCCAATTTAAGGCCTGAATTAAAGTTCTCTGAAATGGAGAGCGGAGCCAGCGCGTGGGAAATGCCAATCTGCGTGAATGGACTGTTAAAGTATATTCAAGACGACATGCAAGCAAACGGTAAAGTCGTTCAACAAAGCTTAAGCTTTCAAGACGATTTTATTTCAACGTAAAAGGTTTTAGTTTATAAAAAAGCCCATCATTACAACTAAACGATGGGCCAAGATACGTCGTTAAAAGTTGGTGTTAATCTTCGTTATGGATAAAACCAGCAATGAGTTCTGCTAAGCTATGCGCTTGTAGATAGCCGCTTTCTTGGTCTGCGCCAAAACTAATTACCTGCCCAGGTTTTCCTTTACTGTTTGGTGCAAGATCTATGGCATAAAAATTACCACAACCTTGGTCGAAAAAGGGGATCCAATAGGGGGTGCAATATAAAGGCAGTACTGTGCCATCGTTACTGCTGTAAGTATCGAGCAAGTCCTCTTGCGTCCATTTTTGATATGGTGTTTGCCAGTCACTCCATTCTTTTAGTATGGTCTGTGCATTCATAAAACCTGTTTTTTCAATGCCATTATGCAGTGTTAAAAAGTCTTTTAAAATAGTGGGAAACTCAAAACCAGCTTGCGTTTTAAATTGTTGATAAATCGCTTTATTATCAATGGGCTCTATTATTTTTAATCCCTCAGACTCAACTAA
This sequence comes from Pseudoalteromonas sp. SG44-1, assembly GCF_014164315.1. Classification (NCBI taxonomy): domain Bacteria; kingdom Pseudomonadati; phylum Pseudomonadota; class Gammaproteobacteria; order Alteromonadales; family Pseudoalteromonadaceae; genus Pseudoalteromonas; species Pseudoalteromonas sp. SG44-1. Next base: position 7,546 of record NZ_JACJEW010000080.1, on the reverse strand, counting down.
TTGAGTTAAATTTTGTTTTACTAAAGAAAAGTCTTCATGGGAATCAAAGTTAATAAATGGGGTGATGTAATCTATTTTTTGTTGCGCTAATTCTTCTGCTTTAAATGCATTAGGAATATTTTCATCAATAAACTCACCAGTATGGGTGAATATTTGCTCAGCAAATGCTCTTGATATTGGGCGACTAGATAGACTATTACTGGCAAGATCATACAGCTTAGATTTAGGTTCTACGCCTTTTCTTCTTTCTCTATCAATTGTTGTTAACCATTGTGAAAATAGCGGGGTGTTGATCACTTCGGCGGTAAAAATAGTCTTATCTTGTAAGTAGGCAACCATATAAAAATGATTACTCAATTGAGTATCAGGTGTTATTAAGAAAAGCTTGAGAACATCTTGGTCTGTTCGATCTTTTACTGCTTGATGAAGTAAGTCACTAAAGATGTAGCTTTCATCTTGTGAAAAAGACGGCAAATTGGTGATTTCTATTGCTGGAAAATGAAGGTCATGCCATTTTTTGGTTTTTAAAGTATCGTTATACGCACAGATATTTTGCATGAGAATCTTATTAATAAAGTAAAAAATAAACTTAGTATATCACGGTAAGATTAACTCAGTATTAATTTAAAATAGCTTAAAACTTACAATTGATTAATGTTAATATTTGAATATGTTTAAGCTCGTTTTAATTAGTTAATGGAGCTCTTGTTATCTTTAATTTCTTAGATTAATCATTTTATCTTTTATATTTTTGTTCTTATCTCCTTGATTAATAGTGGGTTAATTTGTCATGGCGAACATCTTTTTGGCCTGAATTACACGCAGTGAAAAAATAGGCTTTTTTATTGCACTTTCTTATTTTGATGGGTTTTACATATAACAATCAATGTTAGTATAATAAGTGATTTTTAAATAGTGGTTTTAATATATATAAAACGATTTAAGAATGTTCCGATGAACGGGGGAGTAATATGAAGATAGGGATTGATCTGGGAACGACACACTGTGTTGTTGCTGTATGGCAAGATAGTGGTGTTAAACTTATCGCTGACTCTGAGGGCAATGTTCTAGTGCCTTCTATTGTGAGTTTTTCAGATGACTATGTATTGGTAGGTCAAGCTGCGCGGGATCGTTTAGCGACTCATCCTGAGTTGACGGTGTCTGAATTTAAACGTTTTATGGGCACAGATAAAGTTTATCAATTAGAAGAACAATCTTATACCCCAATAGAGCTGTCGGCTATTTTACTTAAGCACCTTAAAGAGCAAGCTGAAGTATATTTACAACAACCCATTACTGAAGCTGTTATTTCAGTACCAGCCTACTTTAATAATAAACAACGGCAAGCTACACAGCAGGCGGCTTCACTTGCTGGTTTAACGGTTGAGCGCTTAATTAACGAGCCAACCGCCGCAGCCCTTGCATATGGATTAGATAATAAAGATTCAGATAACACTTATTTAGTGCTTGATCTCGGTGGTGGAACATTTGATGTATCAGTTATTGAAGTGTTTAATGACATTTTTGAGATTCACGCCTCTGGAGGCGATAATTACCTCGGTGGTAATGACTTTACCCAAGCTATTGTCGACGATGTATTTGGCAAAAATGATATCCAACCGTACCGTCTAGCCAAAAGTGAGCGAAGAAATATATGGTCTTTATGTGATCAATTAAAATGTCAGCTAACCATAGATGACTCTGCCAGTTTTGATTTTGAATACAAAGGCGATGTTTTAACTTATACCCTAAGTGAAGACGATTTCGGCCATATTTGTCATGATTTAATTGAGCGTATTAAGTTTCCTATTCATAGAGCGATGTCTGATGCAAAATTATCGATGGATGATATTGCAGGTCTTATCTTTGTCGGCGGTGCGACCCGCATGCCTATTTTTCGTCAACAAATTAATCATGTATTTTCGCGTATTACACAAATCCAATACAACCCAGATCATGCTATTGCTATTGGGGCTGCCATTCAAGCAAGTATGAACGAGCGTAATATTCAGCTCAAAGATGTAATCATGACTGATGTTTGCCCATTTACACTGGGCGTTGAGATATCTAACGAGCATAACCAACCTGAGTTTTTACCCATTATTGAGCGTAACTCTACGATCCCGGTCAGTGAAACGCGCTCTTTATTTTCTAGACATCCAAGTCAAGAAAGTGTTTTGATTAAGATTTATCAAGGTGAAAATTACCTACCTAAAGATAATGTATTAATGGGTACATTAGACATTACACTTGAACCTTTGAACAAAATTCAGTCTTTTTATATAACTTACACTTATGATCTCAATGGTGTGATTGAAGTGGAAGTTAAAAACAAGGATTCTGAAAAAACCTATCGTACTTATGTTGGTGAGAACGTGAAAGAGCTTGACCAAAATCAATTGCAAGAGCAATTTTCAAGACTGCAAGCTTTAAAAATACTCCCAAAAAATAAACTTGCCAATACCGCTTTTAAAGCAAAGCTCGATCGCATGTTTCAAGAGAGCTTAGGTGATAAACGTAGAAAGGTTGGTGAAAGCATTGGGCTTTTTGATCGCGCGTTAGAAACCCATGATAATCATAAAATTGACGCTGCCAAAGAGCGTATAAAAATGTTTTTGAATATTTCTTATTAACATGCATTCTATTATTTGTGCCCACAACATAAGAGTAAACTAAATGTACCATTGGATACTATTAGGTATTGAACCAACTAAAGATAAGCGGGCTATAAAATTAGCTTATACGCAGTTACTAAAACAAACTCCGCCAACAGAATTCCCTGAAGAGTTTAAAGCGTTACGTAAAGCGTATGATCAAGCACTAGAAGAAATCTCAAAAAGTGATGATGATGCAAATGATAATTCAGCTAGTTGGCACGATGCATCACTTAAAGCATTTCAGCCGCAACTAGATACTGATATTGAAGACACACAGGATGAAGTTTTTTCGGAGCCACCACCTAGCTCCAATCACGATATTGATGATGACAAACCCGTTGAATTTTCAACTATTAAAACAATATCCCAACTCAACCTTGCCTTAACACAGCTTTATAGTGATATTTCAGTTAGGCACAGTTTAGAACAATGGAAAATGTTGTTCGCGGCGCCGATATGTTGGGATGTTAATCAAAGTAATGCATTGACTGTCAACTTACTCGACTTTTTTTCTAAACACTATTTTTTACCTGAAAATATCTGGACATTTTTAGATACCAGTTTAAGTATTTCTGGCAGCTTATCTATCAGTGGCGATGATACTACGCGTCAAATTGCGGTTGCATTGTCGGGTTATATAAAAACGTTACCAAAGAGAATACATGACGGTTTAGTGGTCGGTATTTCAGAACATGTTGATTTTAAAAATCTTCAACGCCATCTTGAAATACGTAACTATATTGAAGATAAATGTTTATACGACACATTGACTACAGAAGATTTAGAAAATGTTGCTGAACAAATTGGACCTGAGTTTAAAAATGACTTTCCCCTTTATAATTATATAGTTAAGTATTTATGGACGCTTAATAGCTATAGCGCCATTAAACGTATACTTGAACCTCTGACAATTCCACAAACAGAGGAAGATCTGTTAAATTACCAAGCACATGCTGAGTATAAATTAAAAAATTATGAGGCTGCACTCGCACTTTATTTAAAGCAAGAACATAATTACCGCGTACTATGTACTAAGGTAATGTTCAAATATATTGGTTTATGTTATTTAAAGCTTAATAATTATGAAAAGGCATATCTTTATTTAGATGCAAAACTAGCTGCTATTGGTGATATGGAGCTTGAAGTTGCATTAATTACAGCAAGACGCGGATATATTCGAGAGTTGAGAGCTGATGAAGCTAAAAACGCGATAAAAATTGCGACCTTACTGTATGAAAATGGACGATATCAGGATGCGTTGTCAATCACCGAGCAATACAAACCGATATTTGTAGAACAAGCGAATTATTTACAAGCGCTTTGCTTATGTAAATTACACCGTTTTGAAGAAGCCTACTCTGAGTTTTTAGTGTTTATTGATTTATACAATCAACGCCAGCTGTGGGGATGGCCATTAGTTGTTGATTTATTAAGATATTGCTACGATTTAATCACATATGAAGTTTTAGTTGATACATTACAAGAGCATATTGCTAGTTTTCAGGATTTCTATAAAACGGATTTTTTCCCTGGTTCAACAAAACCACGTTGTTACTCAGAGCAAGAAATGGACATACTTGAGCTAACCCGAGAAGACGATTCAGTGAGGCGCCCAGTAGAATCTCTTGGGCATACTGAATCACTGCAAATTTTTGCACTGGCTATATTATATATTCGTGACACCGAATTAGTTGCTTATGCGGATACAAGTGTTGTTGATGATTTTCAACGTAACGTACTTAATTATATAAAAGAAATTAAACAACTTATGCTTTACAACCCGCGTGATTGTTTAAAGTTTTTGGAGGCCGCGTTTGACCAGCAAGACTTTGACACCTGCATCATGTTAGCTGATATAGCGATTAAAGGTTTACGTGCAGCACCACAAGCATATTATTTTAAAGGGTGCGCACTTTTAGAGTTAAACCAATATGACACGGCTTTAGCTGCATTTCAACAAGCTGCCCACGAATATAATACTCATCCATATGCCGTTCATTCTTTAAATTCAGCTATTAAATGCTGTGAAGCGCTTATCGAACAAGGGTTACCTTATGCACAGCAGTGCAAAGCTTTATGCCAGCAATTGCAAGATACAAAGGAGAGAGTTGATGGACAATAATCAAGAAGACTTAATGTTGCAAAGTCAATCGTTAACCGATGAACAAAAGCAATGGTTAATCAGCTTATCAGGCTACTTATCGATGCAAAATGGCTACTCACTGGATTGCTTATTACATAAGAGTGAAACGTACCCACTACAAGCGATTATTAATGGCAATGTAAAAGTATTAAAAAATAGTTATGGTATACATACTAAAGCTGATTTAGTTGAAACATTAAATATTTTTTTAGATACAGCTCGTAGCAGCGAGTTTATGAGCCGTTTGATTGAAAGTGTGCGTTATGATTTATTTATTGAACACTTTTACTTGAATCGAAACAACGATAAAAACAGTAATGAATATATGGTTAGTGGATGGGCTCAAAAGCATAATGTTTCATTATCTGACTGTGGGATTAAAGGTTTTGATGTGGGTCGTTCTGCATTTCTATGCCGGTGTGCGTATACTACTGGTTTAATTACAGAACAAGAAACTTGGTATTATTTGCTAGTGCTAGGTAAAATTGCGCAACAATTATTTACTGATTGGCAAGAGTTAGCCATGAGTCACATAGTAGGGCGCTTAACTTGGGTGGGTGTAAAACTCGATAAACCTATGGATGGTCCACCAGAACGCTACCCTGATGCTTTCGAAGTAAAACAAGAGATTAAGCTAGATATCGAAGAATTGACATCAATTTTAGCTGACGATAACCACCCTTGGTGTCAACTCAACTGGCAAATAGACCTGTAGCGCTAACATTGTAATAAAAGCCACTTAACGTGGCTTTTATTACAACATGTAAACCCGTACTAGTAACAAAACCAAAGAGATAAAATCTTGACTTTATACGTTAAAGCTCTAGCTTTTATAGTCAATTACTTATTGAGTTAATTAATGCTGAAAAAATATAGAGGGCGCTAAAGTAGCGCGCACTGCATTAAATTTGCTTGTTCTAGATTAACTCAAAAGGTAAATCCAATAACATAAACCACACTCAGCGAGCTGATAGTGTCTCAATCTAAAAAGCTAGTTATATAAAAAGTGTTACAGAGTATTCTAAAGCAATGACACATTTCATGAGGTTAATCTTCATCATATTGTAGTTTACTAATAAACAGCTCAAAAGTTGTAGCAAGAATGGTTTTTTTAAAGTCATTTTCTTGATCGACATGTACCACTGTAGGCTCACCTGTAGGCCCGCACTCAGTGTAATCTAAAGCAACCAAGTGGTGCCCTGCCGAAGGGCAATTACAAATATATAGCCCGATATCAGGATAACCCCATTCGTTTCTCATATATTCACTTTCTGCAGCGATAGAATCTAGCCTAATAAACTCGCTGATACTATAGTTAGATGGTTTTTCTTCATTGAGTTGAATGAGCGTGTTTTGTGGATAGCCACCATTTTGTATTTTCATTAACTGTATATAGAGTATGGGTAGCGTATATCCCAAATTATTCACAGTATTTTGAATTTCCTCATCGGTTAATGGCTTATCTATATCCGCGTGGTTTTCTTCGCTTTGTTTTTGCCAAAAGTTAGAGTATTTATTAGCATTAGGGGCCTTAACTTCAACGGTGGATTCTTCAGCTGAAGGACGCGGGGTAAGTTTATCTTGGGTTTGTCGTGCTTTTCGACGCTGTTTATACATCGTTTGCAGTTCACTTTTCTCAATGCCTTTGACATTTGGATCTGCAAGAGAATTATTGTCTGGTAACGGCTCTTTAGGATGAGACAGTAAAGACAGCTCCTCCAGCTTTAGCGTTAGTAATTGTTCTTCATCACAGGTAGAGCGAGCAGTGTCTAACATATCAAAGTTAAGTAGGTCACGCGCGGAAATACTTGGATCAGCTCTTTGCATTAGTTCAATAAATGTTGATAGGGTTGTTTCCTCATTAAGTTCATCGTCGCTAACCAAATCATAGTCAATATCGAACTGCAGCATAACTTCAAATATAAGAGCTGTAGGCCAAATTTCAATTCCATGTTTACGGCTGGATCTACGAAGATCACGAGGTGTCTGCCGTAAAACTTTTTTGCAAGCTGTACAGGCTGCTTTTTCAGCCTTAAGCGGGGTTAACGGATAATAAGCTAAGTGTTGACAAAACTCGCATTTGACTGGAAAAGGGTCTATAAATTGCATCTATATTTTCCTCCTTGTAAAGATGCTTGATAGTCTATCTAAAAAAATGATTCGTATATAGCTTTGTATCAAGTCTAAATATGCATCAAAGAAGTTAGGTCGCTTAGAATCAATTGTTGTGTGCAGTTTTTTTAAATCAAAACGTAAACAAAGAAAGAAGAATAACCTTCGAGGAAAAGCTATTCGCAGCAGCGTAAGCTTGAAATATACTAAAGGTGCTTCGCAGTCATGGCTATTATTTACCTCATTGTCGTTGCTATGAAAAAGGCCACTTGAATGTCACGTTATTGATCGCGTTAAAAAATAGAAAAGTGCTGTCTGGCTTTAGTTTTGGGGCGCAATACTTTGAAAAATTTGGCTATAATATAAAACTGAGAATCTTTTCAAAAGCACTTCAGCAATTAAATAAGGCTTGCCGTGAGTGCTTGTCGCTTAGATAAAAACTGTATGGCTCTCTCGGGATCTGAGTCTTACTATAATAGAATTTAAGGAGCAATTAGTTCCCTATATCTAACGCTAAAGTATCCCCAGAATTAGCCTTTATATATCAATGAACTAATAGTATTAAAAAATGTGGGAAGCGAGGGAACATTCATGGTGTTTTGTGATCTTATGAATCGCTTAAAAACAACAGAGC
>NZ_JACJEW010000007.1:0-152751 GCF_014164315.1 Pseudoalteromonas sp. SG44-1 | reverse complement strand
CATTTAGGTTTAGATAAAGAGATATTAGCCAAGCGTCAGCAGGTAAACGACGCAGCTAAATTGAATAACCCAAGTCGTTGGTCAGGAAAGTCACGAGATTGGTCAATGATAAACGAAGTAAATTTTAATCCTGAGAAAAAAGAAGAAATGCGGGCGGCATAAAATTTAACTTGAGGCGACAACTAACTTGAAAAACTCCGAGGCTTATTTTTATTCCAACCCTCTTTAGGATTATATAGTGATTTGAGTTGTTTCCACTTATGTGGATGATAATTCAATATATATTAAAACTGGGCTGTATCGCTTTTCATAGAGATTAGGACTATCTTTAATTATAGGCAAATTAGATTATGGAGAGCGTTTAAATGGCAGAGCTTTGTAAAATTCTCGTTATAGATGATGAAGAGATCAATACCTTGCAACTAGAGCATGTTCTGGACGATGTTGGGGTTATTTGTTCATGTAATAAAAGTGAGGATGCCATCGCTCTTATTGAAGAGTTTATACCAGATATACTTTTACTCGATCTAGAAATGCCCAATGTTAGTGGATTTGACATATTACTAGAAATACAAAAAAGACCTCATCTTGGTGATTTACGCGTTTTGATCATCACTTCTCATAATGATCCTGACATCGAGCAAAAAGCGCTTTCATTGGGAGCGATTGATTTCATATCTAAACCTTTGAATTTAACTTTATGTCGAATGAGGGTTGAAAACCATGCAAAAATTCGAATTCAAGAAAAAACTATTCAGCGCACTAAAGCAGCTTTGGCTGCTGAAAAAGAGCACTTACGGATCACGTTAGACTCTATTGCTGATGGTGTTATTTCTACTGATGAGCATGCGCGTATAACTTACCTAAATCCAGTAGCGCAACGTCTAACCGGTTGGTCACAAACCGCGGCTAGAGGGCGGCATATTGAAGAAGTGATGATACTCAGAGATGCCTCAACAAAAATACCTTCTATAAATCCTTTATCAGTTGCTCTGAAGGAAAATCGTCCTGTTGCTATGGCTATAAACACACAGTTAATTAGTCGGCAAGGTATGCTACACCGAGTCGAAGATAGTGCGGCTCCAATATTAGATAAGGATGGTAATAAGCGTGGTGCAGTAATGGTTTTTCAAGATGTTAGCGAAGTCCTTGCTATGTCAGTTCAAATGACTTATTTATCTCATCACGACCAACTAACTGCATTACCCAATCGCGTATTGCTTCATGACAGGTTAACTCAAGGAATAGCTAGAGCCTCATTTAATAATACTAAAGTGAGCCTGATGCTTCTTGACTTAGATAAATTTAAGTACATAAATGATGCTTTAGGACATCATATTGGTGATGAAATAATTGCCCATATAGGTCATAGCCTTGATAAATTTGCATGTAATGATATTACTGTTGCAAGAGTGGGCGGCGATGAATTTGCACTTGTTGTTCCCTATGAAAAAGACACATTCGGTCTTGAACCGCTTATTAGTCAAGTGCTAGATGTCATCGCTAAACCTTTCAGATTAGCTGATGAGCAACATGTCCTTTCAGCAAGCTTGGGGATAAGTGTGTATCCTGATGATGCATCAAGTGTAGAGGAAATGCTTCGTCATGCAGATTCAGCAATGTATAAAGCAAAACAAGAAGGCGCTAATAGCTATTATTATTTTAGTAATGATCTCCAAGTTGAAATGACTAAGCGTTTAAAAGTGGGTAATTGCTTACGCAACGCGCTAGATAACAATGATCTTGTTGTGCTTTATCAGCCAAAATATGACTTAGTGACTAACGACGTTATTGGTGCTGAAGGATTAGTGAGGCTAAAAGATGACACTGGAGAATTTATATCTCCACTTAATTTTATTGAATATGCCGAAGAATCAGGACTAATTTACCGTTTAGGTGAACAAGTTTTGGAGCAAAGTTGTATTGATGCTAAAAAGTGGCTTGATGCAGGATACCCAAAGAAAGTCGCTGTTAATATTTCAGCTAAACAATTCACTGGTATTTCTCTGGTTGATACGGTTGCATCGATATTAGAAAAAACTAAGCTACCAAGTCGTTATTTAGAGCTGGAAGTAACCGAATCAGCACTGATTGATAATTTCGAACAAACGATAAAGCAATTACAGGCGATCGCTGATATGGGGGTTAGCCTTGCGCTTGATGATTTTGGCACGGGGTATTCTAGTCTGTCATATTTGAGACTATTTCCTCTTGATGTGTTGAAGATTGATCAGTCTTTTGTACGTGATATGATTAGTGACTCTCAATCGCTTGATATTGTTACTGCAATTATCGACTTGGCTAATTCATTAAGCCTACAGATCGTGGCGGAAGGTATTGAAACAAGCCAACAAAGAGATAAGCTACAATCTCTAGGCTGTGCCATTGGTCAGGGATACTTACTTGGTAAACCAATGCCCTTTTTAGAGATGATGGACGTGCTTACTCAAGCCAAAAATAAAGGAAATATATGCACCTAGCTCTTAAGCCATTAACGCAATGTAAAATATTAATAGTTGATGATGATGAAATAATTCGCTTTTCACTACAGGCTATCATGGAAGATTTCTTTGAAGTCGAGACACTAGCTATGGGCTTACAAGCGTTAGATTATTGCAAATCCAATATCCCAGATCTCATTTTACTTGATGTAAATTTGCCAGACATCAGTGGCTTAGATGTATGCAGAGCGTTAAAACAGGATATATTGTTTGCGCACGTTCCTATTGTATTTATTACTGCAACTTATGATACTGATTCTCAGAATGCTTGTTGGGAAGCTGGTGCAGCAGATTTTATTGATAAACCAGTAATTGCCTCAACGCTTATACATCGAACTACAAATCACGTAGAGAATAAGCTGCGCTTAGAAGTGTTGATGAAGTTGACTTATAAAGATTCTCTTACAGGACTTTATAATCGGCACTATCTAGACAAGGAAGTCAGTAATGCGCTGAAACAATCAGAGCGTGAAAAAAAGCCGTTTAGTGTGTTAATGATCGATATTGATCATTTTAAACTTTATAACGACCATTATGGTCACCTTCAAGGTGATATTTGTTTAAAACAAATTGCCGATGTGTTTGCCAATAGTATAAAAAGGCCTCATGACGTAGCGATTAGATTTGGAGGTGAGGAGTTTCTGATTGTGCTGCCTTATACCGACATTGAAGGGATGTCGCACGTATGCAAACAAATAATTCTACAACTTAATGAGTCAAATATTGAGCATAATCAATCATCCATTGGGCACGTTACTGTTAGTATTGGCGGAGTAACGTATGAGAAACAGGGCACAATGGAGCTTAATGAGTTGATCTCATTGGCTGACGAAGGACTATATTGCGCCAAGCGAGATGGCCGTAATTGCTATAAATTACAGGTTGTTTAATTTGGCTCCTTAGTAATTTTAATTAATTATGAGATCTAATTTGCTGTTTTTTTTATTGTTTAGTCTATACTTTTTCTCTTAGGGACATTGGTATTGGATAAATAATAATGAGTTATTCACCTGATCGTAGACACTTCCTGCGTACAGTTGGTGCCGGGGCCGCTGTATCAACACTCGCATTCAAAGCGCCTTATGTATTTGCTAAAAAAGTAACAACTTTGCGCGTCATGGGCACTCACGTTACATTGCAAGAAGAGCTTCGGCAGCGAGCAATGCGAGAGCTAGGTATAAATTTACAATTTATACCTATGGGTAGTGCAGCTGTTTTACAAAAAGCTGCTGCGGATCCAACTTCTTTTGACCTTTATGAACAGTGGTCAGACTCAATAAATATCCTATGGCAAGCCGGTGCTATTCAACCAATAGACGTCGATAGGCTTGTCTACTGGAATGAAATAAATGACCTTACTAAAATAGGTAAAATAACCCCCTCGGCCAAACTAGGGGCAGGTGATGCACCAAACAAAATTTTATTTGTTCAAAATGATGGCTCATTAGCAAGTACACCTACAAAAAAAATAAGCTTTATGCCATATGTCCACAATGTTGACTCATTTGGCTATAACACAGATTACATCGAAAAGGGGCAAGCCTATGAAACTGAGTCTTGGTCTTGGTTGCTGGATGATAAAAATAAAGGAAAAGTGGCCCTTGTTAATGCACCAACAATAGGCATATTTGATGCTGCGCTTGCTGCTCAGGGCCAAGGTCTGATGACATTTAACGACATTGGCAACATGAGCATTGGCGAATTAGATAAATTGTTTGCAATTTTATTATCGAAAAAAAGGCAAGGCCACTTTTCTGGTTTCTGGACATCAGTACCGCAGTCAGTGGATTTTATGAAGACAAAGCGCGTTAATATCCAAAGTATGTTTTCACCGGGTGTGAGTGCCTGTAGAGGCCAAGGTATCCCTGTTGTCAATGCATCCCCGAAGGAAGGGTATCGTGCTTGGCATGGTGTTATGTGTTTATCTGCTAATACCTCGGGGCATGTAAAAGATGCGGCTTATGAATATATGAATTGGTGGCTATCTGGTTATCCTGGAGCCTTTATTGCTCGACAAGGTTACTATATATCTAACCCACAGCGTAGCCAGCCGTTAATGTCTAAGCCTGAGTGGGATTATTGGTACGAGGGAAAAGAAGCAACCACTGAGCTGATTGGAACGGATGGTAAAATTTCTGTACAAGCTGGCCAGACTCGCGATGGTGGAAGTTATATTAAACGTTTTTCAAATATAGCTGTGTGGAATACCGTAATGCAAAATTACGATTATAGTTTAGATAAATGGTATGAACTACTTAATGCTTAAGGACGTCGTTTGGTACATTTAATATCGCGTTCTATTGCAGCGAAAATGACATTAGCGTTAGCACTGGTGGTAATTACACTCAGTATCAGCTACATCGTCATGGATAAACGCTTAGAAGCAATTGATACATCGGTAAATAATATTACGGATATTAGTAGTCATGCCATTGGTATTTTACGAATAAACAAAGATATTGTTGAAATGCAACGTGATATTTCGGTCTATGGCGCATCAGGGAGTGATGCGGTATTTGCTAAGATTGAACAGAACTACCAAAGTATTGACCAGCGTTTAAAAGCAATAGATAAAAAAAATAATGAAGTTGACGATAAAATTTATATCGATGCCATGTCTGAACTCGTGCTTAGGTATGGTGATAATCTAAGCGTGCTAAAAAAGCGCTATAATATAAAAACAGCATTGATAGATACAGAGCTGCCACGTATTTATTTAGGCGCTGTTGCCCATTTAACAGGCTTACTACAACTGACCGCAGATTTAAAAGATAAGTTGTTAATTACGCAAAATATAAATATATGGCACACATTACACCACAATGCGCAGCTTTATTTAACTAAAAAGGACTATTCTAAGCGTCAACAAGTCATTAAGGCGCTGCAAAGTCTCTCAAGCTCCAAATTAGCTTTGCAAAAGCAGCAAAACAGGATCGAAAACCCAACAGTTCAGTTAGCTGTAGATTACCAGCAAGCTTTTACTAAAAGCGTCCAAGCAAATCGTAACTATTTAAGCCTAGTTAATGTTGTTATGGCGGGTGATGCCATTGAGTTTAGTGCATTAGCAAATACACTTAGAGAGCAGTCACTGTCACGTTTAATTACAATAAAAGAAACCGGCTCAGTTAGTATTTCAAAAACAGAGTATGTTTTACAGCTACTCGGAGTAGGCGCTATCTTGTATATCATTGGACTAGCGTTATTTTTTCACTTTCATATAGCACATGCTATTAAACTATTGACCAAAAGTTTTCAAAGCTTTCTTAATGGTGACCTATCGGCGCCCATTCACGATTTAACACGCAAAGATGAAATCGGTTTGTTAGCGGGTGCTGCAAATCGTTTCAGGGCGTTAAGTAAAGACTTTATTTCTGCAAAAAAAGCAGCGGAACATACTTCTAAGGTCAAATCTGAATTTTTGGCAAATATGAGTCATGAGATCCGCACTCCTATGAATGGAATTTTGGGGATGGCGCGACAGCTTGGCAATACCTCTTTGACAGATAAACAAGCAAGAATGTTAGAGATTATTCAGTCTTCAGGCGCCAGCCTGCTAGTTATTATTAATGATATCCTCGATTTGAGTAAGATTGATGCCGCAAAAGTAGAGCTTGAAAACCAATCAATCGATTTACATAAAATGCTAGAAGAGTTAAAGCTACTATTTAGTGAACAAGCAAATGCAAAACAAGTTCAGCTTTTTGTTTCATCGCCGCCAGACGAAGAGAATATTTTTTTTGCAGGAGATGAAACACGTATAAAGCAAGTACTTATAAATTTGTTAGGCAATGCCATCAAATTTACTGAAAGAGGAAGTGTTGCATTAAGTGTAAATATTCAAAAAGAGGCGAATAATGAGCTTATATTGTCGTTTGGTGTTTCTGACACCGGTATAGGTATATCACACGAGCATATTGAGACACTCTTTGAAGCTTTTTCACAGGCCGATACCTCGATTACACGCCGATTTGGCGGAACAGGCCTAGGTTTAGCTATTACCAGTAAGTTATTAGCGCTTATGGATGCACCTTTAAAGGTAGAAAGTGAGCTTGGTAAAGGCTCGCTTTTTTATTTTGAATTAAAGACTCAAAGGGGTGATAAACAAGCGAGTCGACATCATGAAAATACTAAATTACCAGCACCGCAAGAGATTGATCTGTCTAACTTAAACGTATTAGTTGTTGAGGACAATGAGATTAATCAAATTGTTATTGAAGCGCTTTTGAAAGAGTTTAATATCACTTGTATCAATATAGCCGGTGATGGTGAGCAGGCGATTGCACAGTGCGAAATGTGTGCATTTGATATTATTTTTATGGATATGCAAATGCCTGTACTAGATGGGCCTCAAGCAACACTTAAAATTAGAACGATGCCAGCTTTTTTAACAACACCGATAATCGCTTTAACTGCAAATGTATTAGGAAGTGATAAGCAACGTTGCTTTGAATCTGGTATGGATGATTTTATCGCAAAACCAATAAATTATGAGTGTTTAAGAGCGGTACTATTAAAGTGGTATAACTCTCCTAACTAAGCATTAGTAACAAAGGACTAAAATGAATATTTCCATGAAAGCAAATAAGTCAGTTGTCTCTTCAAAGACGTTTCTTAGGTGGATCTCGTTCTTTTTTGGTCTGTTGTTGGTTTTGGCGGTTTTACTATTTGAAACGTATGTAAAAAAAGATGTGTTAACGCTAATAGATAGCGAGTTTTCAACAACAAATCAGCGATTAAGGGAGGTGGTGACTTCATTTATATCTCGATCAAAATCAGATATTAGATTTTTACACTCTACACCGCCAATTTCAGGGTTACCAAGAGCCCATTATAACAATGGTATAGATCCATATGATGGAACCACTTATACACAGTGGAAAGAGCGATTAGAGACCATATTTATTGGCTTTATGGAAAATAACTTAAATGTTGAGCAACTGCGCATCATTGCCGTTACAGCCGCAGGGGAAGAGCTAATTCGTGTACAGCGCCGAGGTGCTTCAGTTGAGGCTGTACCCGATTATTCTTTACAGCCCAAAAGTGGGGAGTTGTATTTTTTGCCCAGTTCGCAGCTTGAAGTTAAGCAAATATATTTATCTCCGATGTCGTTGAATCGCGAGTTTGGAGAAGTGACCTTTCCATATAAGCCGATGTTACGATTTTCTATCCCTATTTACAGTGAAGAAGGTAAGCGTTTTGCTTTCTTAATTATGAACGTGAATGCAAATGCGCTAATTGAAAAATTAGCAACCACAGTGTTTGACTATTCTCAGCTTATAATCAGTAGCTCTGAAGGCGACTTTTTATACCATCCTATCGAAAAGTATCGCTTTACAAGAGATTTAGCACCGAACATCACATGGGATACGCTATATGAGCAGTCGATCCAATATCAAGGACTTTATCGTGTTGATTCGAAACAAAAAGCGGGTGATCAATACTATGTGTTTTCCGATATAGTTCAAATGCGACCGGGAAAAAAGTTTAGTTATATTGATTTAAGTACTGTCGTTTCAAAGCAGTATATCGATACGATGATTAGTAATAAACGGCTTTTGACTTATGGCTTTTTATTGGTAATCATCTTTTTTACTGTAATACTGCTTATTACTTTTTATCGAAATGCAACCAGAAGCCAAATGCTAGCTGAAGCACGTAGGGAGTCATCAGCCATTGTCGATGGTTCAATTGATGCCATTGTTGGATTAAATCTTCAAAGTGAACTAACCAGCCTTAACTTTAGTGCAGAGCGATTATTATCAACGTCTAAATCTTTATCTATAGGTATGCATACTAATGAATTGATATTACTCCAACAGCTGCCGATAGATAAGTATATTGCTGATTTGGAAAACTCGAAATCACAAATCAAAGATGAACGGTCCGTAGAGGTAAATGGGCAATCTTACTTTTTTGCTATTTCTGTAAGCCCGGTATTTTCTGAACAGCTTGTACTCAATGGCCTCGCGCTTATTATCAGGGATATTAGCAAAGAGAAAGCGGCTGAAATTAAGGTAAAACGTTTGAACTCTGAGCTAGAGTCAAAAGTTAGAAACAGAACACAAGATCTTGCTGAAGCGAAAGATCAGGCTATCAAAAATAGTGATCTTAAAAGCGCGTTTATTTCTAATATCAGCCATGAACTAAGAACCCCACTTAATGGTGTGATTGGAACATTGAATATTTTAAAGCGCGAAGAATTACCAGAACAATCACGCAGGTTGATTAGCACGATGGAGTTAAGTGCTATTAATTTAAGCGTGTTAATAAACGATATTTTAGATTTGTCTAAGATTGAAGCGGGTAAATTTGAATTAAACTTAAAAACATTTAATCCCAAATATTTGATTGAAGGCTTAGTTGAATCGTGCGCCATATTAGCCTTTGATAAAGAGCTTGAGGTTTATCTTGATACACGAGGTTTAAATTGCCAGCGAGCTGTATCAGACCCATTAAGGTTAACCCAAATAATCAATAATTTAATTAATAATGCGATTAAATTTACAGAGCGTGGTTTCATAAAGATCAAAGTTGAATCAGAAAAGATTGAGGATCAAAAACACAAATTACTCATTAGCGTTCAAGATACTGGCGTAGGCATTGAATATAGTGCCCAGCAGCATCTGTTTAATGCATTTAACCAAGCTGATAGCTCTATAACCGCTGAGTCTGGCGGTACGGGACTCGGATTATCAATATGTAAAAAGTTATGCCTGATGATGGGGGGCGATATAAAAGTGAACTCGGTCCCACTTAAGGGCAGTACGTTTAGTTTTGAGATAATAATTGATAGTGAAAGTAGTGAGAATACACCACAGAACAAGCATTATTTGTCTAAAAAAGTCTTAGTTATTAATAATAATAAAGAATCTCAAGAGCTATTAGGGCAGTTAATTCGTCATGAAGGGGGCGAGGTCGAGTACTCAAATTTTGAAGATTTAGCAGATATAACTGCTGAACCTTATGACATTATTTTCTTAGATGCAGAAGACAATAAAAGTGGTGAGTTAGAACAAATAATTGATGGCTTCATGCACCATAATTCAAACATTAAAATTGTTGTGTTACACAAACCCGGATCGCCATTACCTAAAGGTATTTCAAGTAAGGTCACCACAATTAGTAAACCATTCACACAAAGTGATTTACTAAGAGCGACTGGATTAACTCTGAGTAAGGTTGATCAATTGCAGTTACTTACAGTAGAAGCAAGCGAAAACAGTAATATACCAGTACGAACTTTAGAGCAAATTGATGGGTGTAGTATATTAATTGTTGATGATAATGAGATAAATATCGCAGTAGCAGTTGGATCACTTGAGTTTTTACCAATTTATGTAAAAACAGCAAGTAACGGTGAGCAAGCAATAGAAGCGTTAAAATTTAGTCGCATAGAAGGCAAGCCAATACGTTGTATTTTGATGGATTGTCAAATGCCTATCTTAAATGGTTACCAAGCTTGTGAGAAAATTCGTGCAGGAGATGCCGGTAATGAGTTTATAAATATACCTATTATTGCTATGACAGCTAACGCCATGATGGGCGAAAAAGAAAAGTGTTTATCGGTTGGCATGAACGACTATATTAGTAAGCCTATTCAAGCAAATGAGGCGCAAGCTAAAGTAATAGAGTGGACATTATCTAATTACGAAAAAAATGAACACTCTGTCACTGAAATTTTGGCTGAAAAAGAAGTGTTATGGGATCATGGTGCTGCACTTTCTCGTTTACTTAACAAAGAAGCTTTGCTTATTAAAATTTGTACTATGTTTATTAAAACAGCACCTGAAAAATTTAACCAACTAACAGAATTTGTCGATGATCATAATTATGAACAAGTTCGTCAAGTTGCGCATTCTCTTAAAGGTTTATGTGGTGAGATAAGCGCCGACAGGTTAAGAAGTTTGTTTGCAGAGATTGAATTACAAGCAAGCAAGGGGCAACTAGATATTGAAAAAGAGTTTTCACTTCTGGAAAAGCTGCTTCCTGCGTTATTGAATGACATGAATGAGTGGCTAGAAGAAAATAACAGTTAGATATGAGTTATTTCATGAAGTGGCACATATCAGCCTCTTAAGTTTTAACCGGATTGCGGTGATCATCTAAAACTATATGAAATTAAGCAAATAAAAATAATTCTCAATTTTATGCGATTATTAATTGCGAACTGTTTACGTTTAGATTAATATACAAGCTCGAATGTAATTGAGAGTGGTTTGTATTCATGTATATCTGTTTATGTCACGGTGTGACAGATAAAAAAATTGAACAAACAATCGACGAAGGTGCGACTACAATGCGCGAGCTTTCTAAAGAGCTTAAAGTCGGTAGCCAGTGCGGCAAATGCTGCGGCTGTACTAAAAAGATCCTCAATCGTAAACTTATCCAAATCGCTGATATTACTGAGCAAGTGGCGTAGCTATTGCTGGTAATTGTTTAATCTCAGTGACATTTATTTGTATTATAAAAACTAAAAAAGCAGCCTAAGCTGCTTTTTTTGATATTAACCAAACGTTACATTTGCGACTGCAGGTAGTTTTCAATACCGGTGCTTTTAATTAACTGTTGTTGCGTTTCTAGCCAGTCAATTTGCTCTTCTTGCTCAGATAAAATGTTATCGAGCGCTTCGCGGCTAATATAATCTTTTTTACTTTCAGCAAGTTTGATCGCATCTTTTAGATCAACCAATGAATCTAGTTCAAAACTCATGTTGCAAGCAATCATTTCTTCGCTGTTTTCGCCAATGCGTAAACGGCCAAGATCTTGAAGATTAGGTAGGCCTTCTAAAAATAAAATACGCTCAATTAAACGGTCAGCGTTTTTCATTTTTTGAATCGAGGTTTTGTAATCAGCTTTGTCTAATACGCTAAAACCAAAATCTTTAAACATACGGGCATGCAAAAAGTATTGATTAATGGCAACTAATTCATTTGCCAGTATTTTATTTAATGCAACAAGAACGTCTTTATCGCCTTTCATAATTTAGCTCCTATTCGCCCATTTGTGATTGGTGATAGTTTTGGCTACCAATTTTATCAATCAAACCAAGTTGTTGTTCAAGCCAGTAAACGTGATCTTCTTCGGTATCGAATAATAGCTTTTCAAGGATCTCACGTGACTGATAGTCTTTTTCTTGCTCACAGACTGCAATTACTTCTTTAACACATTCAACGACTTCAAGCTCTAGGGTTAAGTCATTTTGCATCATTGATTTAACATCATGACCAATAATAAGATCACGGCGTTTGGTCATGTTTGGTACGCCTTCGAGGAATAAAATACGCTTAATTAACCAATCAGCGTGATCTTTTTCTTCTTCCATTTCATGATTAAGGCGTACATAAAGTTTATCTAAACCCCAATCATCGTACATACGTGAGTGGATAAAATATTGATCGATTGCTGCAAGTTCATTTGCAAGCAATGTGTTAAAGCTGTCGATAACTTTTTGATTACCTTTCATAACGGCCTACCTTGAAATTCATAATTGCGACAAGTTTAGTGTAAAATCACAAGATTGCAAGTATTTTCCTTTTAAATCATATGGTTAATATTGCGTGTGATTCTCGTTTAAGTTTGCATTGTTGGTTGCTTTGTGAACAGATTGCTATTTATATTTAAGGTTAAAGATGAAATTAAGAAAGGCTCGTTCATTGCACCGCGCAATGAACGAGTTTAATGATGCTTAAAATTTATATTTAACGCCAACAGTTGCTGTTGTTCCTAAACCTTTGATGTTGTAGCCGCCGAATGTATATGACTGAGCACGGGCTGGAAAGTAATCTTCGTTAAATAAGTTCTCGATACCTGCAAACCCTTGCCAGTTATCAGCAAATTGGTATTGGCCAGATAAGTTAAAAATATTATAGTTTTCAACTGGGCCCTGATCGCCCACATATTTGCCATCGTCATTTGCTGCAAAGCGTTTTCTATCGCCGACATACAGGTAACTTAATGTTAGTGACATAGCATCACTAGGTTGCCAGTTTAGGTTAGCTGTCGCTTTTGGTGGGCTGATCTGTTTAGAACCTAAATAAACATCTGCTTCGGTGTTTTTACCTTCAACATAGCTATACGTTGCCAGTAATTTTAGGTTTGCAGAAATTGTATAATCTACCAGTGTTTCGTAGCCCCAAATTTCCTGTGGTGCTCGCACTGGTTCATATACGCCGGTCACTTCATTAAATTTATTGGTTGTGCCAAGTTCAGAGGTACTACGATAGGCGGCAACTTCAATACGTACATTATCAAATTGTGAATTAAAACCAATTTCATAGTTGTCGATGATCGAGGCTTCAGTTTGGATCTGTCCAATATCGTTTACCGTGGCAGCACGCAACAAACGGCCAATATCTGAAATATCGGAGCCTTGTGAGTAGCTTAAAAATGGGCTGAATTTTTCATCAAGGTTGTACTTAATACCAACATTATAGGTTGTCGCATCGTAATCTATAGTGTCGCCTTTAACGTTAATAGGTACTGAGCACTGAGTTGGCGTTTTACATAGTTTAAGTGTGCGGTAGTCGTCTACCGTTAAATCAATGCTTTCTTTGCGAACACCGGCTTTGACAATAAGGTCATCAGCAATCACCCATTTGGTTTGTAAAAAGCCAGCAACACTTTGCATATCCATCTCTGGAACCCAGATACGGCCATCAACAAGTGGCTGCGAAGTCACATCGGTTAATGCATCGATACCATAAATAAATGAGGCTTCGATAGAATCAAAATCTATTAGGGTATTAAATGTTGCGCGTGCGCCTTTTTTCTCAGATCTTATAATTGACTGGCCGCCGTCATAATTTTCGTCTTGATTAGCAAGATTGGGGGAGAAGAAAAACACGTTTTCTATATCTTGCATATAAAGATCTAAGGTCATTTGGGTGTTATCAAATAGCGCGTAGTCTATGTACTTTAGGGTGATATTTTCGTTGCCTTCGGGGCCTTGTGGTTTACCTTGTTTTTGTAATTCAGGTGGTACATGGATTGCGTAGGTTTTTTCGCCTAAGCTGATATCGCCAGCAACATCGCCAAGGTCAGTTTTTTGCTGCGAACTGAAGTAGTTATAACTAAATTGTAGCTGTTTTTCGTCATCAAAATCATAGCCCAATTTAGTAAAGTAGTTTTGTGTAACTGCGTCAGATAAACCATATTGTAAACCGAGTATGTCACCCTGGGCATCGCGTTGTACGCCATTTTCTTCATAGCTGGCAGTAACTAAATAGCTAAATTTGTCAGCACGGCCATTAATGGCTGCTGATAGCCTTGCACCGGCACTTTCCTCAAGTTTTACCGCACTAAAGCGACTCGATAAACTTATTTCACCTTCGGTTTTACCATCACTTTTTGCTTGTTTAGTGATGTAATTAATAATACCGCCTGATGCACCGTTACCGTAAATAGAGGTGGCACCTTTGATCACCTCAATGCGGCCGATAGCACTTGGGTCGAGGCTCTTTATACCTAAAGAGCCATTACGCAGTGGGGTTGATTGCGGCACGCCGTCAATCATTATAAGTGGTGCGCGACCACGCAGCGTTTGCCCGGTATTACTCGAACTACCTGTATCAGGGGCAAGGCCCGGCACCATTTGCGCAAGTAAGCTTTGTAGCTCTGGATTTACTTTTAAATGCTCTTCGATTTGCTGTTGATTGATAATAGTAATTGATGCGGGAACCTCATCAATGCTTTCAAAAACACGGCTACCAGAGACAACCACATGCTCCATTTGCGTATCGGTTAATTGGTTTTTATTGATTGCTTCATCGGCAAAAGTGGCAGTGCTTACAGCGAGGGCTAATAAAGTGAAAGAGGTTTTAAACATGAAGATCCTTTACGACTATGTAATTATGAGATATTGCTGTTTTTATTGGCGCAATAATAAGTGTAAAGAAGTGTAAAGGCAAGGGTATTGATAGTTATTATCAATTGCATTTTGTTTTTTGCTATTCAAAAAAGTTAAACATCAGCATTATGCTTGCAAAAAATGCCAACCAAAGCGGCGCACTTGCTTGATATTTTCCGACATTAAAAAGTTGATAACAAAAACCAATAAGCAGTAGTAGCTCAATAAGTAGCTGGAGTGGAAAACCCACAAAGGCATAAATGATTCCTATCACTGAGAGAAAGCTATTACCTGATAGTTTGCTCAAGGTGCCAGTAAAAAACTCGGCTGCTATAAAAAAGCACAAGTGGTTGATTATAAATAATAATAGAACACTTTTCATAGCTCTCGTCCTTAAGCTTTTTTCCTGATGCGCTAATAAGTGATTAATTCCATGTAATTGGTACGATTAATTTTAGGAGCTAAAATAGGAAAAATAAAGCAACGTCACTTGTTTAAAGTATGAGTTGCCACAAGGCAAAAAGTACATTTACATCGAGTCAGGAACGGCAGTTATTTGAAAGGTAAGGGTGGCATGAGTTGATCTGACAGTGTTACTGGTGGTGTGAACTTAAAGTTATTGTTCAACATCACCAGTGCGAGCTGATTTATTAAAACGTTATAATGCTGGGTTATCTATAATGGCGCTTATACCAAAAGTAACCCCCGCTGATAGTAAAAAAAGCAGGCAGTAGTGCAACCAATAGCCATAACATTTGCACCAAAAAACCGGCAAAATCGCCAATATGAAATTTGTATTTAAAATTCCACGCGCGAGTTGTGAGGTTGGCTTTTGAGGCATCGTAAGATTGCAGGACTTGACCGGTGTATTGATCGGCCCATACCCAACTATAAGCATGACTTTCATCAGGGTTTCTTACTCTAAGTGCAACTGGGTCGCTGGCTTTTTTAGGCAAATAGATACGAAATAATTCAGCCTCAGGAAATACAGCTAATGCGTTTTGTATAGCCACTGCAAAGTTATCGCCATTGATTATATTTGGCACCTCGAGTTCCGGCGCTTTAGGGCGTGCCTCTACATTATTTTGTGTTACAAACTCAAGCACTGCTTTGGTCTCGTCTTTCCAGTGAAATGCCATACCAGTAAAGGCAATTAAAATAAGAGGGATAAATAGATACATGCCAATCACTGTATGGAGTTGGTAAAGCAAAATACGTAATTTAGCCTTGGGTTTTATTACTAAACGTTTTAGGCGATTTTTAGGTTTAAGCCACATGTATACGCCAACGAATATATTGATAATAAAAATTAACGCACAGATAGAGACCCAATTGCGCAGCGGCTTTTTGCCATCTGTATCTTGGTATAATAGCCAACGATGAACGGCCATGGTAAAGCCATACACTGTACTGTAATAATCATATTTGAGCAGTACTTGTCCGGTATATGGGTTAACGCTGATATAGTTTTTATCAGCAAGCTGGGCTTGCCATGCAACAGTGGGCTGCTGCTCTGGCATAAGTAAAGTGACATTTTGTTTGGAGTGAATAGCCAGCGTATTGATAAGCACCGGATAGGCCAGTGGTGTTGATTGCGGGGTTACTGTCCAATATTGCGGGTTAATGATTTGCTGAATGTCTTTTGCGTAAATTAAAATAGCGCCGGTGATGCTTAAACAGATCAAAAACAGCCCACTAACTAATGTCAGTATTAAATGAGTACGGCGTAACCACAGCTTTAACAACACAGATATCCTATGATATTTATAAAAATAAAGATGCGATGATAAATGAGAACGCGAGCTGTTTTCAATAAAAATCCGATTAAATGCAATTATGAGTTCGCATCATGGTTTGTTATTGTGGCTGTTTATATTCAATAATACATTGCTCAATAGCAAATTCATGGTGTAAATAGTCTTTAATTGCGTCAATATCAAGTGGCTGAGTAGCTATGATCACCAGTTCACAACAGGTCGTTTTCTCATCAATTTGCCAGGCTTTAATGCTGAGTACTTGGCTAATTGTAAAGTGCTTTTGTAACGCATTAGTGATTGCTTCACGATTAAAGTTATTGGGCGCAGCTTGCATAAGAATTTTGCAACTTTCAATCAGTAGTAATACCCCGTGATAAATTACATATGCCGAAATGAATACTGTGGCAATCAAATCAACAATATACCATTGATAGAGAATAATTAAGGTACCAGCCACAATTACCACGATCGAGGCCATAGCATCAGACACATTATGAATAAATGCAGCGCGAATATTCATGCTATTTTTTGCCCCCGCACGAAAGGTCAACACCGCCGTCGCAACATCAATTACTAGTGCTAATGCTGCCACCCACACTACAATCCAGCCATCGATTGGGGTTGGGTTAAAATAGCTGTCAATGGCTTCTAGTATTAAAAATCCACCAATAATGATTAAGGTGCTGCTGTTTAACAATGTGGCTAAAATTTCTGCACGTTTATAACCAAAATGATAGTGCTCGTTAGCGGGTTTATTACCAATTCTACGGGCGATTAATGCGATAAAAATAGCCGCTGCATCACTGAGGTTATGCAGTGCATCGGCAATTAAAGACAGACTGCCAGAGATGAGACCGCCAACAACTTGGGCAATAGTAAGTAGCACATTGATAAAAACAGCGAAGCCTAGCTGGCGATCACTTTGGTCGTCATTGTGATGACTATGAGAATGTTGATGAGCCATATTCAGTATTGCCTAAGTTGTTATTATATTGATACTACAATACTAAATGAGCATTGCTGAATTAGCCAGCGGCATAAAGTTGGCATCTGTCGCGAGCGGTTAAGCACTTCTCAGTAACGAAAAGATGTGTTAAGTTAGCTTGGAAATCGTTCAAAGGATATATTGCTTGAAGCAATTAGTGTTGTTAATCTTAGCGTTTGTACTACTTCAGCCTGTGCTGGATAGTTTTGACGTGGCTGATCATAACACTGCTATTAATGTAACTTCGCAATTATTACATCAACAAAGTCAATTAGACGAACACTGCTCTGTCAATAACGATCATGATATTCATCAACTGCAACATCAGCAATTAAGCCAAGCCTTAGCTGATAACGCCGATGATGCGCATTGTCATGTATGTCATATCCCCGCATTTTTTACTGAGCCGTGGCAGCAGTATGTCAATTTACCAAGCTACGACATTATTAGTTTGAACGCCCCTGCATTTAATTCGCGTCTGCTTATTCCTGATCTACGCCCTCCAATTACTCACTCACTAAGTTAATTTTTAGCTGGCCAACATCATGGTCACCGATTTATTTAGTAAGAGTATATGTTATGAATTTATACAAACCATTTGGGTTTGCTTGTCTGTGTGCGACTGTATTAGCTGCACCACCCGCATTGGCTGCGCCAACGCATAATACCGGCGATTTAACCTGGTTGTTGTTGCAATTAAAACAACACCCAAATTTACAGGCTGATTTTCAGCAGCTGCAAAGTGCCACTGCATCTGTGCGAGCCGCAGGGCAATCTCTATATAATCCAAACCTTGAGTCGAGTATTGAAAAAGAAGGCGATGCTAATAATTTTAGTATTGGGCTGAGCCAAACATTTGATATTAATGATCAACAACAGGCACAACACAGTGCGGCGCTACTTACACTGGTTGCACAGCAGCAGCGTTTGCAATTAACGTATTTACAATTAGTTGAACAAACCCTGATTGCGCTTATCAATTGGCGCAGTAGTAAAGCAGCTTTTCAGTTAGCGCAACAGCAAGAGCAGCAATTAGAGCGTTTAGTTACCGTGGTTAAGCGCCGTCGAGCGGCCGGAGAAGTCGGGTTGCTGGATGAACAATTAGCATTGTACTCACTATCAGAAATTTTGAATCAAACCGCCCAACAAGCCAGTGCTTATGCAGATGCTAAATTAGCTGTGCAGGCACTGTTACCAACGTGGCACGAAGATGGACAGCTGACACCTGAACAGTTACTCAGTGGTATTAAACTCACTACAGATACTGAAAATGTGGTCCAACATCCACAACTTTTGCTGGTGAAATCACAATGGCAACAACAGCGTCAGCAAGTAAAGGTGATCAAAGCAGAGCGAGCCGTCAAACCAACCATTGGGCTTGTAGCAGGTAAAAATGGTGATGATAACCTTGTCTCTGTGAGTTTTTCTATGCCGCTGAATATAGTGAATAATTTTAGCGATGAATATCAAGCTGCAGAATTTATGGTGATGTCAAAAGAAGCCGAATATCAAGCTTTAAAGCGCACTATGACGTTTCAAGCGCAAGCCAGTAAAGAGGTGATGCAAGCGTACGCTCAGCGCGTTAAGCGTTGGCAGTCGATTAACCAAGCAAATGCAGATAGCAGCCTTACGTTGATAGAGCAACAATGGCAAAGCGGTGATATCAGTACCGCTGAGTACCTAACCATGCGCCAACAGCGTATTTCAGGATTACTTGCTGGCATTGAAATTGTTCAGCAGAGCCAACTGGCGAGTGTGAATTGGTTAACGCAAAGTGGTCAACTTAGCCATTATATTTCTACCTTTACGGATCCCCTAACTGATGGAGCTGCACTATGACGCGCTTAAAAATTATTCTTTCTGCTCTGCTATTTATTTTTAGCAATTTAGGGCAGGCAACCACTGTTGCACAACAAAAGTTTGATGATACAAAAACAGGTCATCAACACAGTGAAGAAGCACCGCACGCTCATACACCAGATGCAGCCCTTGATCATAGTGCTACCACAGCAGTACAACCGAGTGAGAATGTTGAACATGATCAAGCCGGCGGGGTACGTTTAACCCCGACACAAATGCGTTTAGCAAATGTGCAGATCAGCCCATTAGTGAAGCGCACTTATCAAGCGCAGTTGTATGCCCCTGGTGAAATCAAAGCTAATGGTTATAGCAGTTATGTGTTGTCGCCACGGGTAGATTCAATTGTGGTGAAACGTCACGCAACCTTAGGACAACATATTCAAGTAGGCGCACCGTTAGTGACTTTATTTAGTGCCGAGGTCGCCAGTGCACAAACCACTTATCGATTAGCTAAAGCACAGTGGCAGCGGGTGCAAAAAATGGGCAAAGGTACGGTGAGCGAAAAACGCTTACTCACAGCCAAGGCCGAATATGAAGTGGCTCACAGTCAACTTGTGGCGTTTGGTTTATCGGCTAAAGCAATTGCGCAAAGTGCGGTCAGCCCAGCCGATAAACTGGGGGAGTACACATTATTTGCTGGTACGTCAGGGGCTGTGCTCAGTGATAATTTTGCACAAGGGCAGCGGGTCGATGCGGGAATTGAACTGATGCTGATTGCTGATGAAAGTCTACTGTGGGTTGAAGCGCAATTGTCGGCAAATCAAACCATTAATATTGATACAGGGACAATAGCGCAAGTGAAAGTGAATCAATTCACATACCCAGCCAAGGTGATCCAAGAAGCACACACTATAGATCAGATCACTCGTTCACGGATTGTGCGTTTAAGTGTACAAAACAGCCAGCATCAATTACACCCAGGGATGTTTAGTGACGTGTATTTTGAATTTTCAACTGAGCAACAAGTGTTGGCAGTACCAGAGCAAGCTCTACTTAGGAACCCAGATGGTGATTGGGCGGTATATGTGCAAGATGAAGACGGTGAACTTATAGCAACTGAAATTGAACGTGGCCGACGGTTTGGTCAGCTTCGTGAAATTAAAGGATTAGCTGAGGGCACTAAAGTCGTTACTCAAGGAGCATTTTTTGTCGCATCAGCACTAGCTAAAGGCGGTTTTGATCCGCACAACCATTAGGAGCTAACACTATGTTTAATAATATAATAGATAGTGCGATTGCTAATCGACTACTGGTTTTGCTGACTCTTTGTGTATTCATTGTCACCAGTGTTGTGGTGATCCCAAAACTCAACCTTGATGCTTTTCCAGATGTTACCAATGTGCAAGTGGCTGTTAATACCGAAGCACCAGGTTTGGCTGCCGTTGAAGTTGAGCAGCTGATCACTTACCCAATTGAAGCGGTCATGTATGCATTACCTGATGTAGAGCAAGTTCGTTCGATTTCTAAAACGGGGCTTTCTGGTGTTACCGTGGTTTTTAAAGAAGGGGTGGATATCTATTTTGCCCGCCAACTGGTATTTGAGCGTTTGCAAGCAGCGAAAGAACTGATCCCGGACGGGATTGGCTTGCCAGAAATGGGCCCGAATACGTCAGGGCTCGGGCAGGTTTACCAATACTTATTAGCGGCATCACCTGAGTCTGGCTTGGATAGTATGGCGCTGCGCAGCTTAAACGATTGGATTGTCAAATTGCTTATTCTACCTGTTGATGGGGTTACCGAAGTACTGTCGTTCGGTGGTGATGTGCGTCAATACCAAGTAAATCTTAACCCAAATAAGTTATTGGCTTATCAGCTCGAACAACAACAAGTGGTAACTGCACTGGAAGAAAACAACACTAATGTAGGTGGCTGGTATATGAACCGCGGCCAAGAGCAGTTAGTTATTCGTGGAACAGGTTGGTTTAATGCCGGCACACTAGGGCTGCAAGAAATAGCACAAACGCCATTGAAAACCATCAATGGCACAGTGATCACCATTGCCGATGTGGCAGAGGTGACGCTTGGCAGTGAAATTCGCCAAGGTGCCGCTACGATGAGTAAAAAAGATGGTCAAGGTAATGTGCAATCATTAGGTGAAGTGGTGACAGGGGTGGTATTAAAACGCATTGGTGCAAATACCAAGCAAACCATTGATGGTATTAGCGCGCGGATTGCGATGATCAATCAAGCACTACCAGAGGGGGTAACGTTTGAACCGTTATATGACCAAGCTGATTTGATCACCAAAGCGGTTGATACTGTGGTGGATGCCTTGCTATTAGCGTTTGTATTTATTGTGGTTGTGCTGGCGTTATTTTTAATGAATTTACGCGCCACATTATTGGTTTTATTGTCTATACCAATCTCCATTAGTATGGCTTTATGTGTCATGTCGTGGTTAGGGCTCTCGGCTAATTTGATGTCACTCGGTGGTATTGCTGTGGCAATTGGTATGCTGGTGGATGGCTCGGTGGTGATGGTGGAAAATATTTTTCGTCACTTAACTAACAATACTCATGCTGATCACTCACCGGCTAAATTGATTACTGTGGCGGCTAAAGAAGTTGCCAGGCCGGTATTTTTTGCTGCACTAATTATTTTAGTCGTGTTTATGCCGCTGTTTAGTTTTGAAGGTGTAGAAGCTAAATTATTCCAGCCAATGGCTATAAGTATCATGTTAGCCATTATTTCTGCTGTGATTGTTGCGCTAGTAATCGTGCCAGCAATGGCAGTGTATTTATTTTCTAAAGGTGTCACAGTTAGGCGCAGTGTATTACTTGAGCCGTTAGATAAAACTTATCAAATATGTTTACGCTGGGCAATGAACGCAAGTAAAACGGTGATCTCGCTGGCGGGAATATTAGTGGTGATTGCTGGTATCTTATTGCCGCAACTAGGCACTGAGTTTGTGCCAGAGCTTGAAGAAGGCACTATTAACTTACGGGTAACACTGGCACCTTCGGCAAGCTTGGATACAGCATTAATGGTCGCTCCTAAGTTGGAAGCGATATTATTGGCCTTTCCTGAAGTTGAGTATGCACTTAGCCGAATTGGTCGCCCAGAAGTCGGGGGGGATCCAGAGCCAGTTAATAATATTGAAATTTACTTAGGTTTAAAGCCGGTGAGTGAATGGCAATCAGCTGCTAATCGTGCACAACTGCAAGTGTTAATGGAACAAAAATTAGCGCAGTTTCCTGGTTTATTGTTTAACTTTTCACAGCCGATAGCCACGCGGGTGGATGAGCTACTATCAGGGGTGAAAGCGCAACTAGCGATTAAGCTGTTTGGTGCTGATTTAGATGTGTTAGTCGCTAAAGGGCAGCAAATTGAGCAAGCTGTAAAAGGTGTTGCTGGCGCTAAAGATGTGGCAATGGAACAAATTGCTGGTGAAGCACAATTAGTGATAAAACCGAACCGCTTAGCACTTTCTCGCTATGGTTTATCTGTGGGGGATTTAATGTCGATAGTGCAAGATGGCATTGGCGGCACTGCGGCAGGGCAAATTATTAATGCCAATGAGCGGTATGATATTTATGTGCGCATTGGGGCAGAGTTTCGTGACAGCCCAGAAGCCATTGCAGACCTGCGTTTATTATCACCGACAGGTGCCGTGGTTAGGGTTGGGGATGTCGCAACGGTTAATATTGAATCTGGTCCGCCACAAGTGCGTCGTGATGACGTTCAGCGCCGAGTAGTGATCCAAGCCAATGTACAAGGGCGCGATATGGGCTCAGTCGTCGCGGATATTCGCCTTGCCATAGCTGAGCAAGTTGATTTACCGTCAGGTTATAGCATTAGTATTGGCGGTCAATTTGAAAACCAACAACGTGCGCAGCAGCGTTTATCTATCGTGGTGCCTATTTCGCTGGCTTTGATTGCATTACTTTTGTATTTTGCATTTGGCTCGATAGGCCAAGCATTGCTGATTTTAGTCAATGTGCCGTTAGCTGTTATTGGTGGTGTGGTTGCACTTTACGTATCAGGGCAATATTTATCAGTGCCAAGCTCTGTGGGTTTTATTACCTTGTTTGGGGTAGCTGTGCTTAACGGCGTGGTGATGGTTGAGAGTATTAATAATCGCGTTAAAGCGGGAGATAGTCTACAAAGCGCAGCATTTAATGGCGCACTATCTCGGCTGCGACCCGTACTAATGACGGCGTTAACCTCAGCGCTTGGTTTGATACCCATGTTGATATCAACAGGGATCGGCGCTGAAATTCAAAAACCATTAGCAACGGTTATTGTTGGCGGATTATTTACCGCAACCTTTCTTACCTTATTTGTATTGCCGGTACTCTACACTCAATTTAGTCAGCAGTTTTACCGTGTCAATGGGAATAAAAACTAGCTCTACTGCAGTACCTTACACAAGGCGCATAAACTTGCGTCTTGTGCTATTTAGTGCATTAATATAAGTAAGTTTCTAAAACAATAAAAAGTTGATTATGGAAATACAATGCTGAATGGCCTGTTAAAAAATAAAAGCCAATCTATACGGACGAAACTGATTGTTACTTTTATTGTCATTGCGCTAGCACCATTATTTTTAATGTCTTGGTTTAGTCTTCAACATGTAAGCAACTCCCTTGAAAAAAGCGCCCAAACTGAACTTGGTGAATTAAGCAGTATTGGTAAGCAATTTGCGAATATTTGGTTTGCAGATCACATTAAAGACCTATATCTATTAAATGATCAACTAAGTCATAGCCAGCTAAATAAACGGCTACTGATTGATGAGTTTGTTGATCGATATGATTTTGTCAATGAAATTCATATTATCTTCGACCCCTCAAATACCCCAAACCCAGTTAATAACAGTGCGTTTTCAGCCTTAAATCGTGATCAGTTAATTGCGATGCTAGCGGCTATTGAGCAAGGGCAAAAAAGTGTATTTATATCTTCAATGGGGGCTGAAACACATCATTTTGTGGCGTTACCTATGATAGACGAGCAACGCGGACTTTATGCAATAGTATTAGCGAATATAAATTTTCAAGGCTTGCTCGATAATTTAGAACATATTCATAATAATAATGAGGGACTAACTTTCTTTATTGTGAAAGCAGGTGAAATCAAAGGTGCCCAATTGCACCCGAGTGTATTACCAAAAGCTGATTATTTTACTAATGTGGCAAATACTGAACAGGTTTTTACCTATCGAAAAATAGATGACACATTACACTATGCCATTTTAACGGACTTGAATTTTGCAAACGCCACAGGCTGGCAGCTATTGGTTGAAAAGCCTGCAGCCGTTATGTTGCAAGGTGCCAGTGACTATAAGTTTGCAGCTGTGGTTGCTAATGCTTTTGCATTTTTAGTGATCTTAATTCTATCGTGGTGGTTTGGACGACGTTTATCTCGCCCGTTCATTAGTCTTGCCAATGCCAGCGCTGAAATAACCCGAGGTGAGCGCAACAATATTCCTATTCTGGAAGACAGTAGTGAATTACATCAGCTGTCGATTGATCTAGAACACTTAGTCAGTAGTAAGGTACAACAGCAAGAACGGCTAGAGCATCAAAGCACAGCGCTTCAGCTTGCCTTAAAACAGTTAGCGGAACAAAAAAGTGCACTTGATGAACATGCAATTGTTGCTGTGACCGATATCAAGGGCACGATCACCTTTGTTAATAAGAAATTTTGTGAGATCAGCGGTTACAGCGAAAGTGAATTGTTAGGAAAAAACCACCGTATTTTAAACTCTGGGACTCATCCTAAAGATTTTTTTAAGGACATGTATAAAGCCGTAACCGCAGGCAATGTATGGCATGCGCAAATCTGTAATCGAGCAAAAAATGGTGACTTTTATTGGGTCGATACTACAGTTGCGCCTTTTTTAGATGAACAGGGCAAGCCCCAAAGTTATATCGCTATTCGCACCGACATCACAGCATTAAAACTACAAGAATTTGAACTCGAACAACACAAAACACAATTACAATTAGTGTTGGACAGCACTGCAGTAGGGATTTGGGACTGGTATGTAGATACTGGCAAAGCATACTTTAATAACCGCTGGGCGAGTATTATCGGTTATAAATTGGAAGAACTACAACCAACTGATTTTAATACATGGAACAAATATACTCATCCAGATGATCTTGTTACTTCAGGGCAGCTTTTAGAGCAGCATTTTGCGGGTGAGAGCGATTATTATGTCTGCGAAGTTCGTATGTTGCATCGTCTCGGACATTGGGTGTGGGTACTGACCACAGGACGTATCGTTGAGCGCAATAGTGATGGCTCTGCAAAACGAATGATAGGTACTCACCTTGATATTACAGAGCGAAAAGAAACAGAAGCACAATTACAATTGAGTCGCGACCGATTTGTGTCTCTGGTCGGCAATATTCCAGGCATTGTGTATCGATGTAAATACGATGCCCAATGGAGCATGCTCTACCTGAGTGAACAAACAAAAGTTATTACCGGCTATGAACCAAATGATTTAGTTGATAATCATAAGCTTAGCTTTGTTGAATTAATTCACCCGGATGATGTTGCTAGCGTGGCTGAGAAAGTGAGAGTCGATATTGATGCTCGTCAGCCATGGTCATTAGAATACCGTTTGGTCGCTTCTGATGGCTGTATTCATTGGGTACATGAAAAAGGTCAAGCAGTGTATGATCAGGCTGGCAACGTATTGTATTTAGATGGTTTTATTCATGATATAACCGAGCGTTATCATACTCAATCGACACTTTATCGCCAACAAAGTTTACTTGAAGCAATGAGTAAACAAGGCCAAATTGGTGCCTGGGAAGTGGATTTAGAAGCACAGACAATGTATTGGTCCGATGAAGTCAAAGCAATTCATGAAGTCGCTGACGACTACCAGCCAGTAATAGGGCAAGCTCTTGATTTTTATAAGCAAGGTGAACATCGTGATAAAATTAGCGAACTGTTTGAAGATGCAGTTATTAATGGTAATAGCTGGGAAATTGAGTTAATCCTTGTCACAGCGTTAGGCAATGAAAGGTGGGTTAAGTCGATAGGGCAAGTTGAATTTAAAAATGAACGTTGCGTGCGTGTGTATGGTTCATTTCAAAATATTGATACTTATAAACATCTCGAATTAGAGAGTAAAAAAGCCAACCAATATAATAAAAACCTAGCGAGTTTAACCGTCTCACCTGAGTTATTGGCAGGTAATTTCGATGTAGTAAAAAATTTAGTGACGCAGTCAATGTGTGATGTACTTGATGTGCAACGCTCAGCAGTGTGGGTGTTTGATGAAGCTAGCGATGAAATGACGTGCGTGAGTTTATTTATCGATGATCAAGGTTTTGTTGAGCAGCCTTTAGTGCTTAAAGCGAGTGAATTTCCCGCTTATTACCAAGCAATATTTGCACAAGGTTTAGTGGCAATTAATGATGTTAATAGCCATCCTGCAACCGCCGAATTGATTGACACTTACACAACACCATTAAATATTAATTCGATGCTCGATGCCGTTATATCTACCGGTGAGGGTATATTAGGAGTGCTCTGTGCGGAAAGTGTCGGTAGCTATCGCTGTTGGAGCCAAAATGAAGAAACCTATTTACGCTCTTTAGCGACCTTAGTGGGCAGCGTGTTAATGTCGCAAAGGCGTAAGCAAACCGCCCAAGAGCTGAAAATTGCATTAGTCAAAGCCAATGCTGCTGCAACAGCAAAAAGTCAATTTTTAGCAACCATGAGTCATGAAATTCGTACCCCAATGAATGGGGTGTTGGGTATGCTTGAGCTGATCGAACTTGAAGCGTTGACCAAGCCGGTGCGAACGAAAGTCGCGATAGCAAAAAATAGCGCGCATTCTTTATTGTCGGTGATCAATGATATTTTAGATTTTTCGAAAGTTGAAGCCGGTAAAATCGAGCTAGAAAGTATCAACTTCAATGTCTGTAATTTACTCGGAGAGGTGGCGGAATCTCAAGCCCTTGCGGCGCAAGATAAAGATATCGAAATCATTATTGATTTAGTGGCTGTGACACCGGTGCAATTTAAAGGCGATCCGGGGCGTATTCGCCAAGTGCTGACCAATTTACTGAGTAACGCTGTTAAGTTTACTGCGCAAGGTGAAGTAGTGATCCGCGCATCAGTAACTCCTATTGAACAACAATATCAGCTCAGTATTTGTGTAAAAGACTCTGGCATCGGAATTGATCTAACCAAGCAAGAAGATTTATTCAGCCCATTTTCGCAAGTAGATGCCTCGACTACGCGTGAATATGGCGGCACTGGATTAGGTTTGGCGATTAGTAAACAATTGTGTGAGTTAATGGGTGGAGAAGTAACGTTAGTCAGTGAGGTAGGGCATGGTTGTGAGTTTACCGCGACAGTGATGCTAGAGGCGGGAAGTGACACTGAGCGTAGTATACCGACCATAGATATGACCAAGCTCACTATATTGGTGGTTGATGATAACGAAACCAATCGGATTGTGATAAGCCAACAGCTTGCTCATTGGGGTGCAAAAGTTGAGCTTGCTTGTAATGCAGCACAAGCCTTGCAGTTATGTAAAAAGCGCCTTGCAGATAAACTTAATTTGTATGATATTGCCGTGTTGGATATGCAAATGCCAGGAATGGATGGCTTAGCACTGTGTCGAAAATTAAAAGCCGATGATGATTTTAAAGCAATGCCATTAGTAATGATGACCAGTATTGCTGGCATGGAAGGAGTACAACGTTTTAGCGATGCAGGGTTCCAAGCGTATTTTCCAAAACCTATCACTACGGCTGATTTGATCAGTGCCATGGCGGTGATCGCTCATGGTGGTAGCGCCGATTTACCTTTAGTGACATCAAGTTATATATCCTCACTGCGTAGTGATCAGCATAGAGCAAATAGCCATATTTTATTGGTTGAAGACAATCCGATTAACCAGCAAGTATCTAAACTAATGTTAAGTAAACTGAATTTTACCGTAACGCTAGCGGAGAATGGTCAGCAAGCCCTTGATATTTTAGCGAAAGTACCTGCAGAACACTTTAATTTAGTGCTCATGGACTGCCAAATGCCGGTGCTGGATGGATTTGACGCTACTCGCGCAATTCGTGCCGGTGAGGCGGGTGCTAAACATCAACAGATCACAATTATTGCACTCACAGCCAATGCAATGGATGAAGACAAACAGCTGTGTTTAGCGTCTGGAATGGATGACTACTTGGCTAAACCAATTCAACTACAAATATTAAAAGATAAACTAGATCAGTATTAAACAATGCAGTAATAAATAAGAGAGCTTATGACAGACCAAAAAACGATTACCTTAAGAGATGCGCAGCCTTCGGATGCTGCTACTATTTTGCATTTTATTACCGAATTGGCAATTTATGAAAAAGAGCCCGATGCGGTTAAAACCGATGAACAGGCGATTTTAAAAACCCTGTTTAGTGAAGGTGCAACAGCGCATAGTTTGATTTGTTTTGAAGGCGATACGCCAATTGGCTTTGCGGTGTACTTTTACAATTATTCGACTTGGCTTGGCAAGAATGGCTTGTACCTTGAAGACTTATATGTCAGCCCAGATAGCCGAGGTAATGGTGCGGGTAAACTGATTATGCAACATTTGGCACGCCAAGCTATCGCAAAAGATTGTGGCCGTTTTGAATGGGTGGTACTTGACTGGAATCAACCTGCGATCGATTTTTACAATAGTATGGGGGCAGAGCCACAAAATGAGTGGATCATTTATCGGCTTACAGGACAAGCATTAATTGATTTTGCCGAGAAATAAAAATACGTAATATAAATAAAAATCATTTGCATTAAGTTGTTTGACTGTGTAAATTAATCACATCATTTAATTTTGTGCAGGTGATTTTTATGTCACACCCACAGTTTCACAGCAGCAATAAATTGTCTCAGGTTGAGCAAGTATTAAGTCCTTGGCAAGCCAACATCATTGCTGGAAATACAGCGTTTGAACGCGGTGCTTTAATTGAAGCTCGCGATAAATACACGACAGCACACACCCTCTCAGCTCGTTTATTAAGCCAATTTAGCCAAGCAAAAATATGCCAGTCAGTTATTAGCGCAATTGAACATTGCTGCCCCGCATTCGTTGTTGCCGCTCATAATTTAGCGGATACATATCGAGCCATGAACCAAGCAGAGCAAGCGTGTCAGTGTTTGT
This sequence comes from Pseudoalteromonas sp. SG44-1, assembly GCF_014164315.1. NCBI lineage: Bacteria > Pseudomonadati > Pseudomonadota > Gammaproteobacteria > Alteromonadales > Pseudoalteromonadaceae > Pseudoalteromonas > Pseudoalteromonas sp. SG44-1. The sequence continues at coordinate 123,680 of NZ_JACJEW010000007.1, read as the reverse complement.
GTGATGTGCATATAAGTTTAAGTCATTTGCTCCAGCATCCATGCGATACGGTGCGTACAGTGGTTGTGCACCATCATCACAAAACCTACACAGAGTTAGTACAGTTTGCCAAATTGCACAGTCATTACCCGCAATTAATAGAACAAATCAATCAGACGTTAAGTTACACCCCAGATCAAACTGCCACTGTGCATTGATCACTTATCTTAATCCGACAAGGAACAATTATGGCGTTTACATTACCCCCATTACCATATGAGTACGATGCGTTAGAGCCACATTTAGATGCTAAAACTATGGAGATCCACCATACTTTGCATCATCAAACATATATCAATAAAGCCAATGCGGCACTTGAAAATACCCAGTATAGTGATACTGATGTACATGAGTTACTCGCAAAGATTGACACGTTGCCAACTGAGCTGCAAAAAGTAGTGCAAGAGCATGGTGGCGGACATGCAAACCATTCATTGTTTTGGACAGTAATGAGCCCCAATGGTGGGGATCAGCCAAAAGGGAGCTTATTAGATGCGATCACAGAGCAGCTTGGCGGCTTTGATAACTTTAAAGAGTCATTTACAGCGGCAGCTGTTAGTCGCTTCGGCAGTGGCTGGGCGTGGCTAAGTGTTAATAAAGATAACCAGCTTGTGGTGGAAAGTAGTTTAAATCAAGATAGTCCATTAATGCACGGCAACACGCCGATTTTAGGTTTAGATGTGTGGGAGCACGCCTATTATCTGAAATACCAAAACCGCCGCCCGGAGTATATCGCAGCATTTTATAATGTTATTAATTGGGTTGAAGTGGAGCGTCGTTATTTAGCTGCTACCAGTAAATCAATCAGCGAATAAAGGTTGAGTGCCGAAAATGGCTAGTAAACTGTGTTTTTTCACGTACTCTATTAGCAGATGTATAGTTAAGAGCACCTTATGGATACTAGCCATTGGCAACTTGCCAGACAAAGCCGCGACCATCGTTTTGATGGACTCTTTTTCATCGGTGTTAAAAGCACCGGTATTTATTGTCGGCCAATTTGTCCTGCCCCTACTGCAAAAGAGCAAAACGTAGAGTACTTTCAATATGCGCACAATGCTGCCCAGGCTGGATTTCGCCCGTGCATTCGTTGTCGTCCAGATAGCGCCCCTGGAAGTAGCGCATGGCAAGGAACAAAAACCACAGCGCTGCGAGCCAAACAGCTGATAGACAGTGACTTAACAACGCAACAAAGCTGTGAACAGTTAGCTGAGCGACTCGGCGTGAGTAGCCGCTATTTAAGGCAGTTATTTCAGCAACATTTTGGTATCTCAGTAACTCAGTATCGGTTATTTAATCAATGTCATTTTGCTAAAAAACTGCTGCAAGAAACTAATTTATCGGTATCTCAAGTTGCTTTTGCAGCGGGCTTTAATAGTATTCGTCGCTTTAATGATGCGTTTTTACAGCAGTTACATATTTGCCCGTCAAAAATGCGTGGTGAGCGCAGCACAACACGTGCGATGTTGACGCTTAAATTACCTTTTCGGCCCCCTTATAATTGGACTGCGTTACAGCAATTTTTAGCTAAGCGGTTAATTTCACCTCTTGAGTGGCTTGGCGAGACATATTATGGTCGCAGCTTTAAAAATCAGCATTGCCAAGGTCAGTTTACGGCTGAGTTTGTAGAGCACAAACATCACTTTTTAGTCAGCATTGATATTGATCAGCCGCGCTTTTTACAGCCTATTTTAAGTGAAATTCGCAGGGTGCTCGATTTAGATGCCGATACTGCGCAAATCGAACAACACCTAGCAACTCAACTTCAAGGGGCAATTGTGTTAACCCAAGGATTGCGGTTACCGGGTATTTGGTCGGTATTTGAGGCTGGTATTCGTGCGGTACTTGGCCAACAAGTAAGTGTAACTGCCGCGCATAACTTAGTGACTCAGCTGGTGGATGAACTGGGCGAACAAGATGGCGAGCGAGTGTATTTTCCAACCCCTGAGGTAGTGGCAAACAGTGAGCTGGCATTTTTTAAAATGCCTCAAGCGAGAAAGAATGCGCTGCGTAATTTAGCGCAGTTTTGCGCCGATAACCCTGATTGTCATCAGCTTGATCAATGGCTGCCACTCAAAGGGATTGGACCTTGGACAGTAAACTATGCAAAATTACGCGGCCAAAGTCAGCCCGATATTTTATTAGCGGGAGATTTAGGCGTAAAGAAAGCCCAAGCGGGGGCAAAACCATTTAATGATGAGATGTGCGCGCCATTTCGCTCCTATTTAACCTTTCAACTATGGCAGCAGCTAACATGACTATTATCCAAACCCGCATACCCAGCCCAATTGATGAGATTATTATTCAAGGTAACCAACACGGGGTCAGTTATGTGGGCTTTTATCCAGTTATAGAGTGCTCAGAAACCCCATTTTCAGATGTTGAGCAGCCACATATTTTAAATTGTGCTGCGCAGCTTAATGACTACTTTGCAGGCAAGCGAACAACCTTTGATGTCACTCTAGCCACCCATGGCACTGCTTTTCAACAAGCGGTATGGCAAGCGCTCACCGCGGTGCCATTTGGACAAACACAGAGTTATTCAGATATTGCTCATGCACTCAATAATCCTAAGGCAGTTCGCGCAGTGGGGGCTGCTAATGGTAAAAACCCAATCAGTATTATTGTGCCGTGTCACCGTATTATTGGTGCCAATGGTAAATTGACCGGCTATGCGGGTGGGCTAGAGCGCAAGCAGTGGTTACTTGAGCACGAAGGGATCATCTAAATTTTTTGGTTTAGTTACTAAACAATTCATTTTTTCGGTCTACACTTTAGATGAAACGTCTAGGGAGCAAGATAAAATGAAACAAAATAAACGTGTTAGGGATAATTTATTGGCGTTATTGGTACTCAGTAGCGGGTGTAGTTTGCTATCAACAGCGGCAATTGCTAACTCAACTGAACTAATTTTTTGTTATGAAGATAAAACTGTCGCGCCGATGTTTTTAGCGCAAAGCAATGAAATGTTAGGTACTCAACCAGAAGCATCGCTAGAAATCCTACAAAATCTTGATAATACACTTTCACAACTGTCTATTCGTTATCAGCGTAAAGCTTGGCTAAGTTGTTTAAATGATCTGCGTACAAATAAAGTGAATGCGGTTATTGCTACCTATCGACCTGAACGAACTGAATTTGCCCAATACCCAATGGATGGAACTCAGCAACTGGATCCGCGTTTTGCAGTGAGTGAATTTGGCAGTTGTCTCATCGGCGGAAAAAAATTTCACCAGCAATGGCAAAGCCGCGAAGTATTTCAGACCAGGGCTTTTACATTAGCTATTGCGAACGGTTATGACTTAGGCAAGGTATTACATCAAGAGCCTTTTTTTGTTCAACATACTTCCTCAGTCGAAAAAGCCGTTGAGTTGATCGACCGTGGAGTCGTTGATGCTACGCTTGACGTGTGCCAAGTTGGCGATCGGAAAGTATCAAACTTCCGGTATAAAACAGCCCAAGTACAAGCCATTTATCCTCCACTTGAAAAAGCCCAAGGCTATTTGCTTTTCTCTAAGCAGTTTTATCAACAGCATAAGGCGCTTAGTCAACGTATTTGGCAAACCATCGCTGCACAAGATAATGCCAAGCTGTATGTTGAATATTTAGATAAAACTAATCACGAAGCTAGGGTCGTCAGTAGCAGGCACCGTTGAGTTATAGTTCTATAACACGGGTAAAAAAGGTGATGTTCAATCAAGATTAAGGTAGCATTAGCGCACTTTTTTCAGGGTAGGCATTTTCATGGCTCAGCTGTACTTTTATTATTCTGCAATGAACGCAGGTAAATCTACCACGCTTTTACAATCGGCATTTAACTATCGCGAACGCGGCATGGAGCCCGTTATTTTAACGGCTGCATTGGATGATCGTGCTGGTGTTGGTAAGGTATCTTCTCGAATTGGTTTACAAGCTGATGCACATATTTTTGATGCTGACAAAGATGTTTTTGAACTGATCAAACAGCTTAATAGTGAACAAAAACGTCATTGTGTGCTGGTGGATGAATGTCAATTTTTATCACGTCAGCAAGTAATGCAACTGACCGATGTGGTGGATGAATTAGGCATTCCGGTGTTGTGCTATGGCTTGCGTAATGACTTTAGAGGCGAGTTATTTAGCGGCTCGCAGTACTTACTAGCGTGGGCTGATAAACTGGTTGAACTTAAAACGGTGTGTCATTGCGGTCGCAAAGCGAACCATGTATTGCGTACGGATGAGCAAGGCAAAGCGATTGCCGATGGTAATCAAGTGGAAATTGGCGGCAACGACCGTTATGTGTCGGTGTGCCGCAAACACTATAAAGCTGCGTTAAACATGCAGCGCCGAAGTTAACGCTGCTATAAATTGATCAATATCGGCTCGAGTGATCTGTAAATGAGTTACTAAACGCAAAGTTTTGCTTGGGCTGAATACTATCCCTTGTGCTTTTAGTTGCTGTGCAATGGCATTAATATCAACACTATCAGCAACATTTGCATAGACCATATTGGTTGTATCGCGCGACAAGTCAACGTTAAAGCCTTCAATGGCACTGAGCTGCTGCGCTAAGTAACGCGCATTGCTGTGATCGTCGGCTAAACGGCTAACATTGTGCTCAAGTGCATAGTGGCCAGCGGCTGCCAGCATACCAGCTTGGCGCATAGCGCCGCCAAGTACTTTACGCCAACGCCTTGCTTTATTGATCAGCTCAACAGAGCCAAGTAGTAATGAGCCGACTGGTGCGCCTAAGCCTTTTGATAAGCAAATAGACACGGAGTCAAAGTGTTTAGTTATCTCGGTAATATCTACCTCAAGCGCAACCGCAGCGTTATAAACGCGAGCACCATCCAAATGCAGTGCTAATTGATGGCTGTGAGTGAACTCACGCGCTTGGGCTAAATAACTTAATGGCAGCACTTTACCGCCAATGGTGTTTTCTAAACTGAGTAAGCGGGTATTAGCAAAGTGAAAGTCTTTGGGTTTGATAGCGGCGCGTATTTTGTCAAAGCAGAGGCTGCCATCATTTTCATTCTCGATAGGTTGCGGTTGGATTGATCCAAGCACTGCCGCGCCACCGCCTTCAAATTTATAATTGTGTGCATTTTGCCCGCAAATATATTCATCACCACGTTCGCAATGAGCCATTAACGCTAATAAGTTTGCTTGGGTGCCGGAGCTACAAAACAATGCACTGGCAAAGCCATGACGCTGTGCTGCAACGCTTTCTAATTTATTAATACTGGGATCATCACCATATACATCATCACCTAAAGGGGCATTGAACATAATTTCGCGCATTTTAGCGCAGGGCTTAGTGACAGTATCAGAACGAAAATCAATCATGATATCTCCGGTTGTGTAAATTGCTGGCTGATCTCTTGGCGAGTTTGTTGATCAAAATAACTCCACGCAATAAAGCGACTCACTTTTTGCCCTTGCGCCATTTCAATGATTTTAACTTCAGCCACAGGGTGTGTTTTTAATTGTGCTTGTAACGTGGCTAAGTTTTCTTTTTTTGAAACTAAAGAGGTAAACCACATACACTGCTCAGCAAATAGGGCACTTTCATCGATCATGGTACAAATGAATTGCGCTTCGCCACCTTCACACCAAAGCTCATTATGTTGCCCGCCAAAATTTAAAGCCGATTTAGGGGCTTTGCCTAAGTTTTTCCATTTCCGCTCGCTACTTTGAGCCGCTTGTTGTTCACTGGCATGAAAAGGAGGGTTACACAATGTAATATGAAAAAGCTCTTTTGCATTTATTACCCCCTGAAAAATATGCTGCGACTGCTTTTGTAGCTTGACGGTAATTTTGCGATTATTAAATTGTACGATTTGTTTGGCTAATTTTACAGCGCTCGGATCTATATCTGAGCCTGTGACGCTCCAGTTATATTCATGGCTTGCTAGTAACGGGTAAATTATGTTCGCACCAGTACCTATATCCAGCACTTTAACTTGTCTGCCTTGAGGTATAACGCCTTGATTATCGTTTGCTAGTAAATCGGCCAAGTAGTGAATGTAATCAACGCGTCCTGGAATCGGTGGGCAAAGGTTGTGTTCAGGTATATCCCAAAAATCAACGTTATAGTACGCTTGCAAAAGTGCTTGATTAAGCGTTTTTACTGCTTTGTTATCACTAAAATCAATACTTTTAGTACCATTGGGAGTAAGCACGATATATGGTTTTAAAGTGGGCACTTGAATACTTAGGTAGTCTAAATCATAGCCTTCGTTATGGCGATTTCGAGGGTGTAGTTTTGATTTTAATGGTGTTGATTTCATAACAAATAATTAGCTTAACAAACAAAAAAGTTATTTTACCAGAGAAACACATTGACGTGTGATCTTGTTTAAATTACTGGTAGGATGAGTTGCGGTTCATAACAATGACAACAAGGAACTGAAATGGCGATCGTACAAGAATCAGTATTTATTAAACTAACTGAGCTACAAACATTACATTTGCGCCGCATAGCAGATAACAGCAAAGCCGCTGGGCCAGCTGTGTTGTTTATGCATGGTGCTGTTGAAAATGGCAAAATATTTTATACGCATTCAAATAAGGGGTTAGCACCTTTTTTAGCTGAGCAAGGATATGTGTGTTATGTAGCTGATCTACGAGGTCGTGGTGACAGCAAACCGGCTATCTCAAAGCATGCTCACTATGGCCAAACCGAAGCTATTATTGAAGATATTCCCGCTTTTATTGCTAAAATTACCGAGCGTGAAGGTAGACCACCAGCGTATTGGGTAGCCCATTCGTGGGGTGGTGTATTAATGAACAGTGTGTTTGCGCGTTTCCCACAGTATATCAATGATGTAAAAGCATGTGCTTACTTTGGTACTAAACGCTCGCTTTATAATCATCATCCACAAAAATACCTTCAAGGAAATTTGATTTGGTATTTTTTAGCGCCAATACTGGCTAAAAAACATGGTTATTTACCCGCCAAAAGACTCAAGTGGGGCAGTGATGATGAAACTAAAAAGTCGCATTATCAAAGTATGCAATGGGCTAAACGTAAACCATGGTTAGATAGCGACGACGGGTTTGATTACGCGCAAGCTGTGGCTGGCTTAAGTTTGCCACCGACCTTACACATAGGGGGGGTGAAAGACAAAGCGCTTGCACAACAAATTGATATTGAAAAATTTATTGCCGAGTCAGGTACTGGTATTCAACACCTGCAAATGTACGGGAAAAAACACGGCCATCAATATGATTACGATCATATTAATATGTTAACGCACGCCAGTGCTAAAGCAGATCAATTTAAGGATCTAGTGACGTGGTTTGAGCGTCATTCAGCAACGCCCTGAGTGGCGTTTCAAAACGTTTCCAGTGTTCTATTGCACGGTTATGTAGCGGTTTTCGTACAGCTGCTTTGCTAAGCGTGGTAACTGGTTTTTTTGATTTATAAAAGTCTAAACATTGTGCTTCAAATGCGGTACCTAAAAATGTAAATACGCTTTTTAACGTATCGCGCGGCTCGCTGATCAGTTGCTCATAATGAACATCTAAGATAGCCGAAGGTATTGCTTGTTGCCAATGCGTCATCAAACCTTGGTATAAATCATAGTAACGTTTAAATTCAGATAATGAGCAAAAATAAGGTTCATTTTCTGCAAAGTAATTACTATAAACGGACCAAGCTGTGGCATTAAAATCGCGCTGCAAGTTAATAAACTTAGCATTTGGAAACAATAAATAGATAAGCCCTAACGATTGATAATTAGCGGGCAATTTGTTGATCATAAACGCGCGAATAGGTTTTGCTTGTTTTAACCGTGCGGTATAAAGAGCCCGCGCTTGCTCAATCAGTTGCGGTGTTAGTGCGCTGATACATTCAGGGTAGGGCAACTTGGTTTGTTGTTCTATGAATGCAACAACTTGCGAGCTAATACAGCGATCTTCCCCAAGGCTTGCAAATTCACTATGTGAAGCTAACATTTGTTCTAATAATGTTGAGCCACTGCGTGGCATGCCAATAATAAAAACGGGCGTAACAGTACCAGTAAATCCAGGCTTGATAGTGGCAAATAAACTTTTTGGGTTATAACGCATAATACTTTGATAAAACGGCGTTAATTGTTCAGTGTTGAAGCTACTCAATTGCAGCTGCAATTTATTGGCTAGTTTATAATAATTTACAGCTTGTTCTATATCATTGAGTTGATCATAACTTTTTGCCAAGGCGTAATAACAAACCATTTTTAAACGTAAATTATTGGTTTGTGTGAGTAAATGATGCAAGTTACTGATGTAGTTATGCTGTTGATCAAAGCGGCCAAGTTGTACCAGTTCAAATAAAATATAAGCAGTGACAGGATATAAACCAATACTTAGTGCTTGTGCAAAGGTGGTGTGTGCTTTATCTAATTCGCCATGGGTTAAATAATGTTGTGCGAGATAATAGTGTGGCTCTGGGTTATGACTAGCAATGCTTTTTGCGTACTCCAGTACGGTTAATGCATCATTTGGCGAATTAACGCCATTAAATGCATCCGCTAACGCGTGCAGTGGCTCCAACATATTAGGCAGACGTTCACAGCTTCTTTGTAATAAATAAACTGCAGCATCAAAGCGCTCTAAGCGCAGGGCAATACGGCCCAAACCAAATAGTGCCTCGCCATTTTGGGGATCACTTTCAAGCAAGGTTTTATAGTGAAACTCCGCTTCTTGGAGTTTGTTTTCGGCAAGTAGTTGGTTAGCTTTTTTTAGCAACATGCATCACTTTTTTTATTTTTTAGTTACTAGATTTATTATTTGGGTATAGCACGAAAAAGGCGAAATGTCTTGAGCATTTCGCCTATCTTTTCAACGCTTAATTATGATCAAAACGTATAAGTTGCTTTGACATAATAGAAGCCGCCGTTAATACCATATGGCGAAGTTTCATAGTATTTACCACCCCAGTTATTATTAGGTGCCACGGTAAAATCAAGTTTCTCTGCTTCTTGGTCGAGCAGGTTTTGTGCGCCGACTGAGAAACTAATCGAATCATTCAAAAAGTAAGTTACTTCAGCGTCGAGCGTAATTGCTGCATCTGCCGTTTTTGCTGTTTCGTCATAATCTACATGCACACCCTGGTATTCACCAAAATAATTTGCACGAGTAAACATTGAGAAACTTTCCCATTGTTGTGACCAACTAAGCGTACCACGGTGGTTTGGTAAGTCGTTCTCTAAACGGCTTACTTTAAACGGCCCAGTAATATCAGTTGAACGGGTAACCTCAGTTTCATTCCAGTTGTAGGCTAAACTAAATGTTGAGCTACCGCCGAGTAAATCTGTGGCATAGTTTGCTACAAAGTCTATACCTTGAGTGGTGGTGTCAAAGTCATTAGTAAAGAAGCTTACTTGCGCTAAGCTTTGCACGTTTGGCACACCAGCGGCTTCAAGCGTATCTTTATCAGCTTGGCTCAGCTCGATTTTTTCAGATTGACTAATACGGTCATCAACTTGAATATTATAATAATCAATAGTTAGGAATACTTCACCGATGGTGTATACCGCGCCAAAGGTATAACTTTGCGACTCTTCAGGCTCAAGCTCTGTACCGCCTAACTGTACCGCAATTGGATTGGTCGGTGGTAGTAAAGCAGAGTCGACCAATACGCCACTGCTTAGGTTTGTTTGCACGTTACTGACATTGGCTTGACCAACAGTCGGTGCGCGAAAGCCGGAGCTGATTGAACCACGCACGTTTAAATCATCGGTTAAGTGATATTGAGCCATTAATTTATAATTAACCGTAGAGCCAAAGGTATCATAATCTTCATAACGCAGCGCTAGACCCATTAAAAACTCTTCGGTAAATGGGGCTTCAATATCGACATAAGCGGCGTAGTTACGACGAGTATATTCACCAGCGTCAGATGGTTTAAAGCCTGGGAAACCATTTGAACCAATACCAAAGCCTTGCTCCGTTAGTGGGCCTGCTGTAAATGATGCTACATCACCAGAGGTAACTGTAAATGTTTCCTCGTGCCATTCAAGGCCACCGGCTATGTTCACATCGTATGCTAGATCAAAATCAAAGCCTTTAGATAAATCAAAATTAAAGTTTTTCTCTAATTGTGAGTATTTACCTGGGCTAAAATCACGCGGACTATCAGGACCTAATGACGCATTAATAGTGTCGTAGATAAAGTAACGAGATTCATTAAAGCCGACCGTACCACTTAAATCGTAGTATGCACCTTCTAACATACCACCAGTGAACTCGCCTTTAGTTCCTATCGTAAGAGAGGTATCTGTGATGTTACCGCCAAAATTAGGTGTAAAACCACCAGGTAAAATTTCATTGAAGGCAAAACAGTCTGGATTATTAGCTACTTGGTTGATGTAAACTGGGTTATCTAATACGTTGTCATCAATCATGATGTTAGTAGGGCAGTTACCACTCATATCGCCAGTTAAATCGCCAACTAATAATGTTTCACCACCATCGTTTGAATAGGCCCCAGGGCGAGTGTGAGGATTACGATAGTAGAAACCACCACGTACATCACGCTCAGAATAGTTGCCAAACATATAAAATTCGGAGTTTTTAGTCAGCTCAAGGCCAACATTACCAAAAATAGAGATATCGTCATCAACTTCTGGTGCGCCCCATACTTGTGTAATCGGGGCAATGTCAGGAACACCAGCTGCGATAAGGGCCGTAGCATCGGCACGTTGTACAGAGCGGCTAGTAGCGTCAGCCGTTTTGTATTGGAAACTTAAATTTGCGAAGCCATTGTCGGTAAATGGTAGACCAATGTTACCGGAAATCTGTGTTGTATCACCGTCGCCTTCATAGTACTGACCTTGGCGTACTTCGAAACTGCCGCCTTCTGAGGCATCTTTTAGTACAAAGTTGATAACCCCTGCAATCGCATCTGAGCCGTACTGAGCGGCTGCGCCATCTCTTAGTACTTCAACTTGTTTTAGTGCGATACTTGGAATAACTGAAATGTCCGCACCTTGTGCGCCATCGTTTATGCCGCCACCTAAAAAGGCAATAACAGAGGCACGATGACGACGTTTACCATTGAGTAATATCAATGTACTGTCAGAAGGTAGGCCACGTAAGTTAGCTGGACGAACCAAAGATGCTGCGTCACTAATAGGCATCGAATGCACGTTTAATGATGGAATTGCGCCTTTTAATAGCTCGAGCATATCCGTATTACCTGATTTACCAAGTTCTTCACCACCGATGATATCGATAGGTACTGGTGAATCACCAATAGAACGCGGTGCAGAGCGAGTTCCCACTACGGCAATTTTTTCTACATTTTTATTTACTTTAGTGACTTCAGCTTGTTCATCTGCAGCTAAGGCCGTTCCTGAAATAAATAAGCCTGCGGTAGTTGTTGTTAATGCAAGTTTAACGGCATGATTTAATATGTTATTTCTAAATTTCATTCTAATTTCCCCAGTTAGAATTATTGTAATTTCGTAACTATATGATTTTTAAAAAGCCAAATAGTCTATTAAAGTTATACAACTTGTTAAATAATTGTGCAAGGTGTTAAATAGTTTGGTTTTTTTTATGTTTTCTATAGAGGAAATTCGAGATTCACTTACCTGCATGAAAAATAATGATATTTTTAAGGCGGGGATTAGAAATTAAGCATTTAATGTAATTTTTATTGTAAAATAAATCAGAAAAAAAATAATAATTTTGTAAATAGAAGTTTTTAGACTGGAAACTGTTCAGTAAAGTTCAATGGTAATTATTGGTTATCAGTTTGTTCAGGATTTTGTTGTCGCCAAGCTTTTAACGCTTCTCGGTATTCATCCCAAACACATGGGCAACAACTGCCACCACCACAGCACTGATCAGCAGCCGGTCTGGTTGGTTTTGTGTCGTCAACTCGGTTTGCTATATCGGCTGTGTTTTGCGGTATTTTATTCATTACTTATAGGTTTAATAATATGGGCCGTTTATTGGCCAGTGATTATACTTAATCATGGCTTTTTTACTAGCTGAGAAATAATCTGGATCTGTTAATCGGTGATTGTATTAAATTATGCTTTGTGAAGTGTTAAGGCTATGTGAGAATAGCGTTATGCGACTATATAAAGTTATTCATCGTGCCCCAATTCGAGTGGCAAAAATTACTACAAAACGCCAACAGTTGCGTTTCAAGCGCGCTATGGTAGCACTTAAAATTGCACTGGCGCATGAAAAGCAAGAAACCAAAGAAATGCTCACAATTTATCGTCGCTACACCCAAGGAGATGTGAGTAAAGAGGATCTGCAAAAAGCGAATGCCCAGTTTGTTGATATTCTCAAAGGATTGGGTTTAGGTGTTTTTGCTGTTTTACCTTTTGCACCTGTGACTATTCCACTGGTTGTTAAGTTGGGTCAATGGGTTGGGGTTGATGTACTGCCAAGTTCATTTAACATCAATAAATCACTTAAAGATATTGACCAGCAGATCGCTGATGAAGAGCTGCAACACCACCACGCTGAAAAAACGGCAAAGTCAGACGTAAAACCACCTGTAAAAAAATAATGCCATGCAGTTTAAAGGATAGTCTTTGTGCTATACCTTTTATGCTGAGTTATTGATATGCTTGATCATCATATAATTTTAAACGAGTCATTTAATGAGTACATTAATTCGTCATAGTTCTACGGGTATTCCTTTATCTTTTATTGTTAAAAATGACTTAGCTACATGGCAAGCACAGCAGCCAATTTTTTTACAAAACTGGCTAAATAGCTGTGATTTTGCAAAACAAGGTTTAGCCTTGGTGGTCAATCCACAAAGTGGAGCGCTAAGTCAGGTGTATTGTTTAGTTAATAGCGTTGATGACTTTTGGCTCGCGGGTGAATTAGCCAGCAAACTGCCAGCAGGAATTTACCAAGTTCAAGAGTGTGAACAACAATTAGAACAGATTGCTCTGGGTTTTATACTTGGTGGTTATGAATTTAGCGAATATAAAGCCAAAGGTGCTGTAAAAGCACAATTAGCAATAGCCGATGAAGCATTGTTTGCGCGTATTACACGCCAAGCAAATGCGATTAACTTAGTTAGAGATCTAGTTAATACGCCTGCCGCAGACATGATGCCACAGCACTTATCACAAGTGATGGCTGATTTAGCACACACTTACAATGGTCAATTCAATGAATGGATAGGGGATGAATTATTAGAACAAAACTATCCAACTATCCACATGGTAGGCCGCGCCAGTGAAAATAAACCGCGTTTACTTGATTTACACTGGGGCGCTGCAGACGCTCCTTTGATCACCTTAGTCGGTAAAGGTGTTTGTTTTGACTCTGGTGGTTTAGATCTTAAACCAAGCTCAGGTATGCGCAATATGAAAAAAGACATGGGCGGCGCAGCTCATGTAATTGGTTTAGCGCAGTTAATTATGGCGGCAAATTTACCAATTCGTTTACGCGTGTTGGTACCCGCTGTTGAGAATGCGGTATCGCGCAATGCATTTCGCCCCGGCGATGTAATTAAAACACGTAAAGGCATTATGGTCGAAATCGATAACACCGACGCAGAGGGGCGTTTAGTGTTATGTGATGCACTCACGGAAGCACAAAATGACAATCCTGAGTTGATCATTGATTTTGCAACCTTAACCGGTGCTTGTCGTATTGCGTTAGGCACTGAGTTACCAGGGTTTTTCTCAACTGAGCGTGATGTTGCCAATGGCATTATTGACGCCGGTATTGCAGTAAGCGATCCCGTTTGGCAATTACCGCTTTTTGAGCAATATAAAAGTTTATTAAAAAGTGATGTTGCTGATATGGCTAACTGTGCAAGTACCCCATTCGGCGGCGCAATTACTGCCGCACTTTATTTAAAAGAATTTGTAGAGCCAACCACACCATGGGTACATTTTGATGTAATGGCATGGAATATCCGCTCATTACCTGGTCGTCCAGTCGGTGGTGAAGCACTCGGTATTCGTGCCGTATTTAACTACTTACAAAGTCGTTTTAAATAAATTTATTGAGCTTTGTGAGGTTATGCCTCATAAAGCTCAAGCGGTAACCCATCAGGATCTGCAAAAAAGGTAAATTGTTTACCTGTGTATTCATCAGTTCGAATCTCTTCTACTGCCACACCTTGGCTTTGCAAATACACTTTACTTTGCTCAATATTGGCCACTTTAAATGCTAAATGTCGTAAACCTTGTGCTTCTGGGTAACTAGGTCGCTTTGGTGCATTATCAAATGAAAATAGCTCTATTTGGCTACCATCAGGCAAGGCTAAATCTAATTTGTATGAATGGCGATGTTGGCGAAAATGCTCTGCAATTATCGGCAGCTGTAAGATCTGATGATAAAAATGTTTTGAGCGGGTGTAATCGCTGCATATAATAGCAGCGTGGTGAATTCCTAGCAATTGCATCATTTTTAGCTATCTGTGGTAAATGGCGCAGTATAGCTGCGCCATATTGAGTATGTTATTGATCACTGCCTTTGCAAGCTGCTACTGCGGGGGCCACTAACTCTAAACCGGTTTTATCACACGGTGGTAGTGCTGCATCGCTAACGCTGATTGGCGTGACGCGTTCGCCCCATTTTATGTAACTAGCAGCCCAAGTTAATCCGGCACCAAATGCTGCAGACATGATATTAGCATGTGGTTTAATTAATCCTTGCTCAACAGCTTCGCATAATGCGATTGCAATAGTTGCTGCCGATGTATTGCCGTATTCGCCAATGTTAACCATTACTTTTTCATCTGGCACTTTTAAGCGATGTTGAATGGCTTGAATGATACGTAAATTTGCTTGGTGTGGCACAAGTACATCGATATCATCAAGGCTCAAATTTGCTTGTGTGAGCACATCGTCACAGGCTTCACTCATGCCCTTTACTGCGCGTTTAAAGATTTCGCGACCTTCAAATAATAAATCAGATGGCCCAATAGGCACATATTTATTTAAGTCACTACCAAAGTTAGTGATATGCAAGATATCACGGTCTTCGCTATCACAGCCTGTTTTTGTCGCGAGTAAACCCGCTGGCGTGTCTGCTGCTTCAAGTACTACGGCACCGGCGCCATCACCAAATAACACCGCACTGTCACGGCGATCCCAGTTTACATACCAGGTCATACGTTCAGCAGCAATTACTACAGCTTTTTTGATCATACCGGCTTGAATTTGTGCAGTCGCTGCTTGTATTGCATATAAAAAACCAGAGCAAGCTGCATTGGTGTCCATAGCGGCAGCGCCAACTGCACCAATGTTTTTTTGTACTAACGAAGCTGTGTTTGCCACCATAGTAGAGGGCGTACATGTTGCTAATAACACTAAGTCGATGTCTTTAGCATTAATGCCAGCACAGGCTATTGCATGTTTAGCTGCTACAGTGGCAAGCTCTGCAGTACTAACGTGGCTTACTCTACGGGCTTTTATACCAGTGCGGGATGTGATCCATTCATCATTGGTATCAACTAATTGGCTAATTTCATCGTTGCTAATACGCGCTGGTGGGATACATTTACCCCAACCCGTTATGTGTGCGTAGGTCATAGTGTGCTCTCTTTAAGTGGTCAGACATGTGTCATCTATGTTTGATTTATACCAAAAATCCAGTTCTAAGACTAGTTTATAACTTAGCTTACGTCGTAAATAGTGGTAATTAAACGTAATTTAGGCTAATGGTAGTAGAAAAATGAGGTAAACATGAAACAAAAATTAATTACTATCTTGGCTGCATTGGGTACGACGGTATATTCTGCGGCGAGTTTTGCAACACAAACTCAGGTTATTTACGCAGGATCAATGTTAGCAGGTGCTGAACAAACACTAGAAAAGCAACGCACTATTGTTATAGAAGACGCTATCATCACGCGCATCGAAAAAGGCTATGTGAGTGTTATTGATCTAGCATTGCCCGATGCAAAGATCATTGATTTAAAAAATCAATTTGTTATGCCTGGATTAATTGATATGCACGTACATGTTACTTTTGAGCGTGACGCAAGTGCTAATCCACATCGCTGGCTAACAGAATATGAGGCTGATTATGCGCTGCGCTCAGTTAAGTATTTGCAGCGCACTCTTGCTGCGGGTTTTACCTCCGTGCGTGATTTAGGTAGTAGCTATAAAGTGATCTTTCCACTACAGCGTGCCGTTGAGCGTGGAGATATTCAAGGGCCACGTATTTTTGCTGCCGGAGATACAATTACCCCAACAGGCGGGCATGCTGATCTGCACGGTTACCGTAAAGATATTAGTGATGTGATAAGTGGAGGGTTAGGGGTGTGTGATGGTGCTGATGATTGTCGCCGCGCGGTTCGTGAAGTAATTAAATCAGGTGCTGATGTAATTAAAATTACCGCAACGGGTGGGGTGTTAAGTAATACCGCAGCGGGTGTCAATCAGCAGTTCACAGATCAAGAGTTGATGGCGATTGTTGATACTGCACATAACTTAGGGCGCAGCGTAACAGCCCATGCTCATGGTACATCAGGGATCAAAGCGGCATTACGTGCAGGTGTTGATTCAATTGAACATGGCTCTTACCTAGACAAAGAGACTGTAAAGTTATTTAAGCAATACAACGCTTATTTAGTGCCCACGTTATTGGCAGGCCAAACGGTCAGTCAAGAAGTTCTCAGTAACCCAAATATGCCAACAGCTATTGCTGATAAAGTACGCACCGTTGTACCAAATGTTGCAGCTTCATTTAAACTGGCATTAAAAAACAATGTTAATATTGCTTTTGGTACAGATTCTGGCGTATCACGCCATGGTAATAATGCTGATGAGTTTTTATGGTTAGTTAAATATGGCATGACTGAAAAACAGGCTATTATGTCAGCAACAGTTAATGCCGCTAAGTTACTCGGCCAACAAGACCGACTAGGGCAGTTGAGTGTTGGTAAACAAGCAGATATCATCAGCGTTAATGGCTCTCCTCTTGATGATATAACGACATTGCAAAATGTACAATTTGTGATGAAAGCAGGGCAAATATATAAACACCAATTTTAGGATACAGTATGGGCAGCAAAATCAAGGCATCATTGTTTAATCATTTGATTGACGCTGAGCGCCAATTATTAGATCCTGAGATCCGTCAATCTGAGCAGGCATTGGATGCTTTGCTCGATGATGATTTTATTGAAATTGCCGCTAATGGTACTGTATTTAATAAATATCAAGTATTAACGCGGTTACCTACCGAAGTCGTGCCGCAGTTTTACAATCAGCATTTTAAAGGCCGAATGCTTAGTGATGATATTGCCCAACTAAGTTATCAAGCGGCATATCGGCGCTCTGCGCGCGCTGAGTTTAACTATTCGTTACGGATGTCGCTGTGGCGATTAACCGAAGGCCAGTGGAAAATGGTGTTTCATCAAGGAACGCCGTGTGCTGTGTTTAGTATCTCTATGGATGATGATTAGGTTAACCTTCTTTAATTAGGCATTTTTTATTAGGTATTTTTTTGTTAGGTAATTATGTATGGCGTTTTTAATGCGCACTGATCCTGCGATTAGCCGTTTACTGATGTTACGCAGTGGTGCAATTGCAATTCAACTATTGGCCGTTGTAGCAGTCTATTTTTTACTTGAGCACCAAATCCCTTTATTGCCTCTACTGGTAGTGATCTCCCTTGAAGCCGTATTCCAAATTTTAAGCGTGATTGCTTATCGTAATGTCAGTAAAGCGAAAGAACTTGGGATGTTAATGCAGCTTACGGCCGATGTGCTTTTTTTATCGGTATTGCTGTCTTTGAGTGGTGGTGCGACCAATGCATTTGTGTCGTTACTGTTGTTACCAATAATGATTGCTGCGGTGAGTGTCAGTGCTCGCGGCTTAGCTTATATTGCTGTATTAGCGATCACCGCCTATAGCGTGCTGCTATTTAAAATGCCTCAGCACAGCATGCATCATATGCAAATGACCAGTCACTTTGTGGGTATGTGGGTTAACTTTGTGATCAGTGCTAGCGTTATAGCATTCGTTATCGGCACTATGAACCGTGCACTGCATTCGCGAGAGCGCACAATTGCAACTGTGCGAGAAAAACAATTACGAGCAGAGCAGTTAGTCACGCTTGATGGTGCTGCGGCACAAATTACTCATCAATTAGCCAGCCCAATCGCCAATTTACAATTATTGTATGAAGAGCTTCTTGAAGAGCAGCCCGATAATGAGATTGTGAAAGACATGCAGCAGCCCTTGTTGCAATGCGCACAGCAGTTAAAACAGTTTCGTACCCTGTCATCTGAACTACGCACACAAACGGTTGCAGCGACTGTATCGTTAAACGCATTAGCTCAACAAATTAGCGATACAATGCTATTACAGTATCCCGATCAACAGCTTAATTGGCTAAATGCAGCGCCTGCTAGCTCGGTTACTAATGATGCTATGTTACTGCCAGCGATATTAAACTTGTTGCAAAATGCTGCTTTTGCCAATCAACAGGCACAGCAACAAACACTGGAATTGAACTGGCAACAGACTCCAGATAACCCTAAAACAGTGAGTTTAGTTATACGTGATTTTGGTAAAGGATTTAGCGCAGCACAATTGGCAGAGTTAGGGGGTCAGTTAATGCCTAGTGAAACGGGGATGGGGCTAGCAGTTATGCTTTCAAATGTAACATTTGAGCGTTTACAAGGCTCTTTAACATTATTTAATCACCCACAAGGTGGCGCGGTTGCCAAAGTACAATTAACCATTGATGAGCCACAAGTCGAGCCTGTATGAAGCTATTAATTATTGAAGATGATATTAATCTTGCCAATACGTTAGCGCGGCGCTTAACCAAACACGGTTTCGCATGTCAGCTGGCACATAATAAAGCCGAGGCTATCGGTGTAGCTAAAAACTTCGCACCGACACATATTCTGTTAGATATGAAATTAGCTGACGATAACGGTTTAGCTCTTATCGCACCACTGAGAGCCTTACTAACAGACGCACATATTGTATTATTAACAGGCTATGCCAGTATTGCCACAGCGGTAGAGGCTATGCGCCTAGGTGCAAATGATTATTTAACAAAACCCGTTGATATGCTCACGTTATTACGAGCCTTAACAGGCACATGCGAGCCAACTACTGAGTTAATTGCAGATGATATTGTAACTATGTCGCCAGAGCGTCTTGAGTGGGAACATATTCAGCAAGTGCTGCATACCAATCAAGGCAATATTTCAGCAACTGCTCGGCAACTTAATATGCATCGGCGGACTTTACAGCGCAAGCTACAAAAAAAACCAGTTCAGCAGTAAATCCTAGCGCAAGAGTGAGCGTTATTGCGGATCACGGTTTCCGGTTTAGTAATGCCTAGCAAGTTAATTATTGCCTTTTAGGCAATAAGTTTTACCCGGTAAACTAAGTAATACAGTCGCCTGTAGTCACCTTAAATGAAGATCAGGTTACTTTAATGCATTTATATTTGGGCACCAGCCACGCATCATAGATAGTTTTGCAGCTTAGATAGTTGCTGCAATGGCGTTCATTAACTACAGTAAAAATATCATTGTATTTTTTGCATCAGCATAAGTAGTCATTATGGATTTATCACAACTTGATTTTGTAGCCGTATTATTAGCTGCCATGTCTTCTTTTATGTTAGGAGGCGTTTGGTATTCACCTTGGTTGTTTCAACGAGCCTGGTTAGAAGGCTGTGGATTAACGGAGCTGGATTTAAAAGCAACAAATCCAAAATGGGTATTTGGTGGCGGTTTTGTTTTATCTTTATTTATCGCTTTTGGCTTATCACTGTTTTTAGGACCACATCCACATTTAGGGGTTGCAGTCGGTGTTGGCTTTGCTATTGGCGTATGTTGGGTCAGTAGCGCCTTGGGAATGAGTTACATTTATGAACAACGACCACTAAAGCTGTTTTTAATCAATAGCGGTTACCATATTTTACAGTTTACTTTAATGGGCTTAATCTTTGGACTTTGGCCATAAGCTGTTAATCTATTCGCGTGTTTGTAGTAAAAGTAACAAAATAATGGCAAAACCGAATAAAAAAGGCCCTACTAAAACGGTCGATATTTTTTGTAGTCAATGTAAAGCTCCCCTATTCAAATATCGTAAAGGCGGCAAAGGGGCATTGGTTAAATGTTTTATCGAACGGATCAGTCAAGATTTCACCACAATTCCTTGCGTATGCCCCAACTGCTCACGCCCTTTTGCTCGAGAAGCAATTATCCGAGGCGCACCCGCGTATAAAATGATCGGCGGCAAAGTTACGTTTAAATGAACTCGCTAAAGCGGACATTTATCCTGTGCGCTGTTGGCGAGGCTGCTAAACTTACCCGGTTTGCTGTTTCAATGATTGAAAACAACCCTCCCCATGGAATGGGCCAGTTTATTGGGTATTATTAAAAAGGATAGGGGACACCCGTGATTGCGCTTTTATTTGATATTGTTGGTATGACAGGTACGTTTTTAGTGGTTGGCGCGTTTTTTATGCTACAACTGGGTAAAGCTAAACCTACAGGGCTTTTATATAACATGATGAACTTATCTGGCGCTATTTTGTTGCTTATAAGTCTTTGTTATAACTTTAATTTAGCAAGTTTTGTGATTGAAATATTTTGGATCGCAGCCTCATTAATTGGTTTATATAAATACCTAAAAGCTAAGCAGATTTCAGCTGTAGCCTAAATTTATAAATTAATAGAGAAAAACTCTCACGCCGTCGCGTATTTGTATTAATATTGTAAATAGCACGTTACTTATGATGTGCTAACTCCAATGAAAAATATAGGTGTAAAGCGGCGTAATGATTTTAAAGCTAACAGCATGTCTTTTTTTATGTGTTAACACAGCCCCCTTACTGGCGAGCGACGCTGATGATTTATTTGCGCTTAGCTTTGAAGATTTGCTTGACGTTCATGTCGATATTGCCTCAAAAACCTTAGAAACTCTCGCTTCTGCCCCCTCAACTATCACTGTTTTTAATCGCAAAAAAATAGCCTTACTTGGGGTGAATAATGCGTTTGAATTGATGAATTTTGTTCCTGGTATGCAATCTACTCGTGGTGATTGGGTAGGCGCTGTACCAAAAGATCACGCAAGAGGTGTTTACCTTGATAGCGGCAATATCTTAGTGATGATCAATGGTGAACGTTTAAATGAGTCATCATTTGGCAAAGCGTCAGTTTATATGCCTTATATACCTGTAGAAGTTATTGATAAAGTTGAATTTATACGTGGCCCTGGCTCTGCTTTATATGGCAGTAATGCATTCTTAGGGGTGATGAATATAGTGACTAAAAGCCAAAATAATGAAATGTCGCTGGCTGTGGGTAATGTAGGTCAAACCAGCGCTGCATTCTCGGTTAGTCATCAAGTTAATCAGCAAACACATCTATTTGCTAATGGCGCGTATAACCAAAAAAGTGGTAAGCGTTATCCACAAGGGGTAAACGATCCACTGCAATCAGTTTACTTTGAAGCGGGTGTCGATATCAATAAACTGGCTGTGAGAGCGCGTTATAATCATGTTGAACTGAAAGAGTTTTTAAACCTTGGTGGTTATTCTGACAGTAATCAACATCGTAGTGAGAATACTTTCCTATCTGTAGGTTATGATTGGCTTGAAACTGATACACGTACTTTGGCTACAAAAATAGCGTATGCACATCATCAAATACAAAGTGCAGGATTAATCGCACCTGCAGCAACTTTACCTAACGCTAGTTATGATTTTTTTGTTGGTCCTGATTGGCATACAACGGATTTAACAGTCAGTGTAGAGGCCAGTCAGCAATTTAATAATGGTTGGTCAATCAACTCAGGCTTGCAATATAGCCGCGCAGAGCAACATAAAGCGGACTTACGTGTTAATTATTTTGATATTAACAGCGGTGAAATTATTGTTGAAGATCCGTTTTATCAAGGGGGGATTGTTACAATCAGTAATTATGCGCCATTTCAGAGTTTGCAATCGACTTTTGAAACCCGAAGTATTTATGGGCAAATCAAAGTGCCTTTTGCTGAGCAATTGACCTTATTTTTAGGGGCACGTTATGATGATGTTAAAGCGATAGACAGTAAATTATCGCCGCGCATTTCCGCAATCTACTCACCAACTCGCGCGCATACTTTTAAATTACAATACGGTGAATCGTTTCGCACTCCTGTGACGAATGAATTGTATTCAGATGATGATGTGACTAAGGGCAATCCAAACTTAAAGTCTGAATATGTTAAAACCACAGAGCTTGTTTGGCGCTACGAGGGACAAGATTGGCATATTAATTCGGTGCTTTTTTATAATCAACTTGTTGATTTTATTAATCTAGTGCCGAATTCAGCTGCCAATAATCAGTTTACCTTTGAAAACCAATTAGATGACATTAATCGTGGTGTTGAATTAGATAGCATGATCCACATTACTAGTGATTTATCAGTGGAAGCGACTTACAGCGAGTATTTTGATACGCCAATTAAGCCAACGTTTAAGCGCTTTGCTAGTGTGATTGCTAATTATCATCATCAGCAATGGGTGCTGAGCCTCAATAGTGTTTGGCGCGATGCCGTCAGTGGCCCGACAATGACAAGCGACTTTACTCAACCGGCTTACTTTTTGCTCGGCGGGGCTGTGAGTTGGCAATTTTCTGCACGCGGTGAAATTAGTTTTAAAGCCCATAATCTCTTAGATAAGCACTACCGTGTGTACGATCCAAGAGTTACAGATGGCACTGTTGCTGGTGTCGGCAGTGAATACTCGTTACACTATCAAATCAAATTTTAAGTTTTAGGGACGCTCAGGTGTGCCCTTTGGTTGATCATGCTGCGTTTTCCCCGAAAAATATTAATCGCTGTTGCCATTTTAATTAGTGTATTGTTGCTTAGTTTTTTATTTGGCCGACACTATGATTTAAGTCAAGCAAAGCAGCAAGCTGAACTCCAAGTGGGTCAATTGCGTAATTATCTTGATACCGAACTCTCTCGTTTTGCAACTATTCCTCATTTAGTTACTGATAACCAGTTACTCACTGCATTTCTCAGTGATACTGATCAGCCCGTGCAGCCTATTAATAATTACTTGGCTGATATCCAACAAGCCAGTGGTGCATCAGACGTCTATGTCCTTAATCGTGAAGGGGATGTTATTGCATCGAGCAATTGGCAACTTGATTACAGTTATATCGGTAATAACTTTGCATTTCGTCCGTATTTTTCTCAGGCATTGGCGGGTAACAAAATTGCCTATTTTGCTCTTGGTTTACGATCTAAAGAACGGGGTATTTATTTTTCTGAACCGATTTATCGCGATGGCCAAGTAATAGGTGTGGTCACCTTAAAAGTGAATGTATCTAAGTTTGAAACTGATCGACAATTACTGAATGCGTCCCACGCTAGCCATTTTTATTTAAGCTTAGACGATAATATTATTGCTATGTCCGATAGCCCCTCATGGCGACTCAATTCGTTGCATAGCCTCACAGCAGCAGACTATCAACACTTTACGACAAGCCGACGCTACCTAGAGTATGTACCAAAAGTTATCACTGCTGAGCACATTATTAGCCAAGGGATGCCCCTGTTATACGTTAATGATGCGAATAAACGCAGTAAATATATGCCTGCAAGTGCGCCGATTGAGCGACTTAATGCAAAAATAACTGTGCTTGTTGATATATCGTCGGTGAATATTAATCAACTAGGGCGATTGTTTTGGTTGAGTGTGATTTATGCTGGGGGGTTAATGCTTTTTTACAGTTTAATGGCACGTTTTGCCGGCTATAAAAAATTACTTTTTTCTCGTCATAGCCTTGAGCAAGAAGTTATAGAGCGCACCCATGCACTCGAAAAAGCACAAACAGCGCTGGTGCAAACAGCCAAATTGGCCACCATAGGTCAACTCAGCGCGGGTATTAATCATGAGATTAACCAACCCTTGAGTGCAATGAGTACGTATTTGGTTAGTGCTAAACGCTTGATTGCCAAAGGTGATATTGCAAAGGCAGCTGAAAATATTGTTATTGTGCAATCGTTGATCGAACGAGTACATAAAATTGTTGGACAATTAAAGCACTTTAGTAAACCGGCACAAACACAGTTAAGAGAGCAAAGCTTAAACCAGTTACTTAAAAATGCCATGGTGATCGCCTCCGCGCAATTAAAGCAGGATGATGTCAACGTTAACACCGCTGATATCGCTGACACTGTAAAAGTATGGGTTGATGGCATTAAATTTGAGCAAGTATTAGTGAATGTGATCACCAATGCCAGCCAAGCAATGGCTGACAGTACTGTGCGAGAGCTGAGTTTTGAGATAGAGCAGTTTGACGACCGCGTTAAGCTGTCTATTTTGGATACTGGGCCTGGTATCGAGTTACATGCGCTTGGGACTATTTTTGAGCCTTTTTATAGCACTAAATCGACTAATGGCCTTGGCTTAGGGCTATCTATTTCTAAGCAAATTATTAATTCATTTAATGGCTGTTTAAGTGCGCATAATCGCCCTGGCGGTGGTGCTCAATTCATTATTACCTTAGCAAGTACTAAAGGAGCGTTATGAATACGTTAGCAACTGATTGTAAACAGGTCATTGTTATTGATGACGAAGCGATGATCCGCGATTCACTTGACCAATTGCTGACACTCGAAGGCTATCAAGTACAGTGTTTTAGCGATCCAATGAGTGCTTTATCAAAACTTAATCGTCGTTTTAACGGGGTGGTGCTCAGTGATATTAATATGCCGAAAATGGATGGACTGGCTTTTTTAGAACAAGTTCAAGCATTTGATAGCGAATTACCGGTGATCTTTCTGACTGGATTTGCTGATGTATCGGTGGCCGTTAAAGCCATGCAATTAGGGGCTTACGACTTATTTGAAAAACCCCTTACAGAGCAGTTATTAGATTGTATTGCCAGAGCGTGTGATAAGCGTGCCTTGGTAATGGAAAATCGTGCTTTAAAACTAGCGGTAGAAAAAACGTCAGCCCCAGGTGTACGGATCTTAGGGGAAACCGTGCAAATGCAGCAAATGATGCACTTGCTCAATGCGGTGATCGACACTCCCGCAGATGTAATGATTGAAGGTGAAACTGGCACCGGTAAAGAGTTAGTTGCACGCTTTTTACACGACCAAAGCAGCCGTTCAAACTGTAATTTTGTGGCAATTAACTGTGGTGCCATACCAGAGCAACTGATTGAAAGTGAACTATTTGGTGCGGCCAGTGGCGCGTTTACAGGGGCAACACACAGTCGCCAAGGTAAGTTTGAGTTTGCTCAAGGTGGTACGGTGTTTTTAGATGAGATAGAAAGCACACCGGCATCATTACAAGTAAAGTTACTTCGCGTTTTAGAAGAGCGAAAAGTGACCCCCGTCGGCGCTAATACCGCCGTTGACTTAGACATACGTATCGTTGCGGCAACCAAAGTTGATTTATTATCCTTGGTCGAAAAAGGGGACTTCAGAGCTGACTTATATTATCGACTCAATTTAGTGAGGGTAAGTATTCCGGCATTGCGTGATAGGAAAGCTGATATTCCTTTATTATTCAAACATTTTAGCTCTATTGCCGCGACTCGTTTTCATAAACCTCCGGCTCCTCTAAGTAGCGATATATTACAGCGTTTACTTAGTTACCAGTGGCCAGGTAATGTCAGAGAGCTTAGAAACCAAGCTGAACGAGCGGTGCTGCTGGGTGCTGAATTAGCGTTCGCCAATACCGAAAATAATAATGGCAGTGAGTTATCGCCCGATCTGAGTTTGGCGGAAAAAGTGTGCTTTTATGAGCAATCTTTAATCGAAGAAGCCCTTGAGCGCCACCAAGGTAGTATTAAAGAAACTATGAATACCTTACAGATTGCCCGTAAAACCTTGTATGACAAAATGAGTAAATATGGCCTCAATCGTGACATGTTTATTGATTAACCAGAGCTTTGCTTAAGTGATTTACCTGCTCAGCTTAATTTGATGGGTGGAAACGGTGACACAGACGTTTTGATAGTGTGTGGGATCCCGCACACTTTATTGTAAGTATAATTTAATTTTAAATTTAACTATTTGAATATATTAAATTTTACTTTTTTATAAGCAGTTGGCAGTAAACTTGCCTTTATTAGCGGGAACAACAAATGATCCTAATAATAAGGGCACACAATGATAATAATAGACAAAAAGCTAACCCCTGTTTTTGTAGCAACGAGTTTTGCAGCAGCTTGCTTTGGACAAAGTGTTCATGCCGCAGAGTATGACATTTATGGTAAAGCAGAAGTGCAAATTGCTAATACTGACAACGGTGTAATGCGCTATGCTAAAAAAGGAACGCAAATCGATGCGCCTTTTTCACGCATTGGTGTGAAAGGGCAACATGTACTCACTGACTCGTTAAAAGCGGTATTTAAATACGAAGTGCAAGTAAAGGGCTTTGAGCACGATGATACCGATGAGCCATTTAGTGCCCGTAATACATATTTAGGTTTAGCGGGAAATTTTGGTGAAGTTGTAGTTGGTCGAAACGATACACGCTTTAAGTATTCAGAAGGTAAAGTTGATAACTTCAATGAAACTCAAGCCGATATTGCTCAATTACTACCGGGTCAAGATCGCCTTGGTGATACCATAACGTATAGTTCAAAATCATATGCGGGTGCTCAGCTATCACTTACCTATGCTTTGAAGGATGACAGTGCCAATAATGAAGCCGGTTATGCCGCTACGTTAATTTATGGTGACCGTGGTTTAAAAAATAAAAATTATTATGTGGCGATCAGCCATATTGATTCACTCAATAATATCAACGCCAGTCGCATCGTTGGCGCGTGGCAAAAAAATGATTTACAACTAGGTGCTATTTACCAGCACAGTGAGTCAGTAGATGGTACTAAATCAGGAAACGGCTATGTGTTGAGTGCCAGTTATACCATTGACAAATGGCAGCCAAAACTACAATTTGCCAGTGATGACTCAACTATTCGCCAAAGTACTAAGGGCAGCCAGTGGACTGCAGGTGTGGATTATTTATTTGATAAACAAACTACCGCGTACTTATTCTATACTGACTTAGATTTGCAACAGCAAACGGATAGTAGCTTAGCCCTTGGCTTAAAGTATAAATTTTAAAGGGGTTGAATATGAGCACACAAACTTTAGACGATAAACCTGAAAAAAATCCAATGATACAGATGTTGCTGCTGTTATTGGGCCCTGCGGTCATGCTACTTACGTGTTTGATCGATCCTCCTGCTGGCATGAGTACCGCTGCTCTTCGTACTTCAGGATTAGCATTTTGGATGGCATCATGGTGGGTGAGTGAAGTAGTTCCTATCCCAGCTACGGCGCTATTGCCGTTGGTATTTTCTCCGTTGGCTGACATTGCTGCGATAAAAAGTGTCGCTGCACCGTATGCGCACCCCTTAATATTTTTGTTTTTAGGTGGCTTTTTAATTTCCATTGCGATGGAACGTTGGGGCTTACACAAGCGCATTGCTTTACGTACTATGCTCTACGCGGGCTCAAAACCGAGTTTGCAGATATTAGCGATGATGTTAGTAACGGCATTCTTATCAATGTGGATGTCAAATACTGCAACAGCAGTGATGATGTTACCTATTGCTATGTCTATCACCCATTTAGTGCAAAAATCTAATCCAAATAATAATGGTTTTGGTAAAGCACTGTTACTTTCTATTGCTTATGGTGCCAGCATTGGCGGCATTGCAACATTAATTGGTACGCCACCGAATGCATTGATGGCCGCTTATTTATCAGATAGTTATAAAATTGAAATTGGTTTTGCGCAATGGATGATGGTGGGTGTGCCATTGTCACTGACTATGTTGATCATCTGTTGGTTGTGGCTGACCAAGTTTGCTTATAAAGTTGATAAAACAAATGAAAAATCTCAAAAAGTCGACACCAAGTCACTATTTAGCTCGCAGTTAAAAGGTCTTGGCACCATGCAACGCGCTGAGAAAGGGGTGTTATGTGTGTTTTTATTTGCAGCTGTGTGCTGGATATTTAGACCTCTGATCGCTGATTTTTCTGGTTTAAAAATATCGGATACCGGTATTGCCATTGCTGCAGCATTATTATTATTTGTTTTGCCTGCTAATAAAGGCAGTGATGAACGTATTCTTGACTGGCAAAGTGCGGCAGGAGTTCCTTGGGGAGTGTTATTGTTGTTTGGTGGTGGCTTAACCCTAGCGGCACAAATAAAGTCATCAGGTTTGGCTGAATACATAGCTCATATGATTGAAGGCGTCAGCGCCATTCCATTAGTATTGAGTGTATTAGTAATTGCAACCTTAATCACTTTCTTAACTGAGATCACCAGTAATACAGCAACCGCAGCTGGATTTTTACCACTACTTGGCCCTGTCGCTGAGTCAGTCACAGGTTCGCCATTGGTCTGGGTTATTCCTGCGGCTATAGCCTGTAGTTGTGCGTTTATGATGCCTGTAGCGACCCCGCCTAATGCCATTGTGTTTGGCTCTGGGCAAATTCAAATGCGGGATATGATCAAAGCCGGCTTTGCATTAAATATTGTTGCAATTGCGCTGATCACATTTGTCACTATGACCCTTGCTGCATCGGTATTTAATTTTTAAGTAATTCAAAGTTACCCAACCGGAGCGCTATTCGTTTGTTGATAGCGCTCTATATTGCCCCTGCTAAGAAACAAAGTTATAGTGGTTAAATCTTTATTTTGTTTATGAGTATGCTTTTGTCTGACACTGGCACTGTATGTAACCCTGAGCTAAAAGCGCAATTTGATGAAATGCAGCTGCATTTTGATGCCCAGCCATATTTAGCATTATCACAGCGGATCCGTTTATTAAAATCTTTAAAACGTGAACTGTTGGCATTAGAGGCTGAATTGGTAGCTGCAAGCTCGAAAGACTTTGGCTTTCGCACTGCTTTTGATACGATTTTGGGTGATATACTGCCTACGGTCAAAACGATCAGCCACACCATCAAGCATTTACCTAAATGGGCAAAAAATTCACCACGAAAAGCGGGTTTGAGCCTAGCGCCATCAAAAGTTGCTGTGAGCTATCAACCCAAAGGAGTGGTGGGAATAATTTCTCCATGGAATTACCCAATTCAATTATCAATCGTGCCGGTGATAACCGCAATTGCCGCAGGTAATCGGGTATTATTAAAGGTCAGTGAATTTACTCCGCACACCAATCAAGTAATCAAAAAACTATTTATCGGCGAGCTTAGCGAACATTGCGCAGTGATCGAAGGTGAAGCGCAATTAAGTCAACAGTTTAGCTGTTTGCCATTCGCACACTTATTTTTTACCGGCTCTACAGCTGTAGGGCGCCATGTTATGGCCGCTGCGAGTAAAAACCTTACCCCAGTAACTCTTGAGTTAGGTGGCAAATCGCCCGTTATCATTACCGCGCAAGCGGATATAGATAAGGCGGCTAAAGCTATTTTATTTGGTAAAATGACCAATGCAGGGCAAATTTGTGTTGCCCCCGATTATGTTTTAGTGCCGGAAAACTTACAGCATCAGTTAGTCAGAAGTCTCTGTAGCTTATATAAAAAACATTATAACTTAGGTGTCGAGGGGAAAAATTTAACCTCGGTTATTAATCACCACCATTTTCAGCGTTTAACCGATTTATTGGCAGATGCACAGCAACAGGGCGCACAGATAATTAAGCCGTTAGATGAAAACCAAAGCGACGAACATAAGCATCGTCTTGGTTTGCACATTGTGACTGATGTGAATGACAATATGAAGTTGATGCAAGAAGAACTGTTTGGACCAATTCTTGCGATTGTCAGTTATCAAGCTTTACCTCAGGCGATTGCATACATAAATCAACGTCCTCAGCCGTTAGCTTTGTACATAATGGGGCAAGATAAACAAATCAATGAAGGTATTCAACAGCAAACACAAAGTGGTACCTTCGCAATAAATGACACCTTAATGCAGGTGACTGCTGATGATGCGCCATTTGGTGGCTTAGGTCCTTCTGGGATGGGAAACTATCACGGTATAGAAGGCTTTTTAACTTTTAGCCATGCACGTAATACATTGAAAACGGGTGGTTTTAATCCTAAATTGGGATTGTTGCTGGCGCAAAATAAGATATTGATTAAAATACTTAAATGGTTGTACTTGCGGCCATAAATTGGCGTTAAGTACAATCCAATAGCGTTTTAACTGGCAGTTAAAACATCCGATCTTCGCCCGCATACAGCCCAGCTTGGATTTTTTCATACAATGCATCAGCTTTTTCTTTGGCTTCTGCAATTTGCGCAGGCATCAGCTTGCGCTCATCTAGCTTGCGACTGTGACTGGCATCTAAATTACCATTATACTCAGCAACAGTGTTCCAGATGTATGATTTTTCGATGTTTTTTTCGACTCCATGGCCTTCGAAATACATCAGCGCCATATTAAACTGTGCTAGCGTATAATTATTACCAGCGGCTTTTTCATACCATTTAATAGCTTCTTTATAATCTTGCGCAACGCCATCGCCGTTGGCGTACATCACACCCAAGTTAAACTGAGCAGCAGGTAAGTTTTTTGCCGCGGCTTGCTTAAAGAGTGAAACTGACATTTGTTTATCAAGTTTAACGCCTTTACCTTCTTGATAAAGTACAGCTAATGCAAACATTGAGTCGACGTGGTTCTTTTTAACGCCTTGCTGGTAAAGTTCAGCAGCTTTGTGATAGTCGCGCGTTACGCCGTGGCCACCTTCATATAGCTGCCCTAGCTCGTAAATTCCTGGTGCAAAGCCTTTTTCTGCAAGGTAGTTAAACTCTCTAAGTGCATCTTCAAATTGACCTTCATTGGCTGCGCGGATCCCTTCTTCAAGTCCCGCATGAGCAACACCACAGATGCTAAGTGCACCGACCATCAACAATATCTTAAACTTCGGCTGCCACATGACAATACCTCCAATTAGCGTGTTACTGTTTAATTTTAGTCTCAACAACCACAATTGCCCAGCTTCGCACTATAAATGATAAAACTTAGACATAAGATACAGATATTACAGAAAATTTAAAGGAATAAAAAAAGCCCCTGATGGGGCTTTTTGGGTCATATCAACCGTCACCGATATGAGCAATGTAGCAAGTGAGTGTGATCTTTTAATTATATTACTTGGGTCGAGTAAGTAATATGCTCGAAGCGTCACCATCTTCATCAACAACTTTGTACTAAAGGGGCCCAGCATCCTTACTGGTCGATCTTCCCTAGGGCACTGAGGTCGGTACGTTCAATTCTTACAAGAAGCGCAAACCTGTCGTGTTGGGCTGCTTGGTGTTGATGCGATCGATTATTACTTGTATTTGAGTGTGCGTCAATAGCTAAATGATAATTATTTCTATTTGTTCGGTTTTATTTTAATTCCCTCATTTACATAATGCGCTAAGTTGATTAACGTAGTGCTATAAATAATCGTAAGAAAAATAAAAAATGTCGATAAAAAACATGTGCTTGAATTATAAGTTCGCAGTAGTTGGTGTGTTGCTATTAGCTCTGACTGGGTGCTCAGCTACATTTACCTACAATAATATAGGCTGGTTATCGGCGTTTTGGATTGATGACTACGTTGATTTATCGAAGCAGCAAAGCAAACAAGCTAAAGACTTAATTAAGCAAAGTCGGGATTGGCATCGTAAGACGCAATTACCTTTGTATCGACAGGATCTGTTGGCATTACAAAAGCTACTTGATGAAGACCCTTCAGAGCAAGCATTATTAACGTATTTTCAAGGTTTTAAAACACATTGGCAATCGTTAGTTATGTATGTAAGAGACGATCTTATTGAACTTGCTATTGGTTTATCCACGGAGCAAAGAGAAGAATTTGTTGCTGCCATTGCAGAGGATATAACCACAGAAAGTGACGAGTATAATGAGCAAACCCCAACACAGCGTGAGCAAGATCGCCTTGAACGTCAGTTAGATACTTATAAACAGTGGCTTGGTAAACTGAGTGAACAACAAGTGTCTTTGATCACCCAAGCGAACAGCGAATTTCAAGCAACATTTTTATTAAGGCAAGCTTACAAGCAAACTCGGCTGGATAAACTCAAACAGGTATTTTTTGATAGCCAACTTAGCCGCGATCAGTTTATTAGCCAATTATCAGCTGTCATTACTGAGCGAGAGGTGTTTATGAGTGACCAATTAATTCGCTTAGATGCTGAAAATTCAAAGCGCTATGCGCGTTTACTTGTGAGTTTAAGAGCCACGTTGACAGCAAAACAGCGCCAACATGCTAATGCTGAGTTCTCCGATATGTTAGAAGATATAGAACAATTAATTAATGATGAATAGGCTGTTAGTTACTAAGATCTTAATTTTAAAAATTTTTTATAAAAATGAATATATCAAAAACAAATAGAGCTTGTACTCTTTCAATTAACCGTTAGACTGACTTTTTTTCGTTCGAATTAAAGTTAATCAATGGATATCGCAGCCTTAGATAGCGCTCAAGTATTACGTGAAAATTTACTGAAATGGATTTGTTTCTGTTTCGGAATTTTAGCGAGTGTTTTTACCTATTTTAATCTTTTTATTAATGACTTTTACTCATTAGGGATTTTAGAAGGGGTGTTTGCTATTTATTGTTTTTATACTTTTAACTATGCTCGGACACGAAAATTTCAGACTTGGCAGCCGTTATTATTGTGCCTTTGTATTATGCTATTAGTAACCTTAGGAACTTACCTAGCTGCGATGAGGAGCGGTTTGTTCATTTGGACCTTTACCTTACCCGTATTATTTTATTTATTATTAGGATGTAAACGCGGCTATTATCTATCGCTATTATTGGTGTGTATACAAACCGCTGTGTTTACTAGTAAAACCTCTTTAGCACCATTTTTAGACCTTAACCTGTACCTAAATATGAGCTTTAGCTATTTGAGCATTTGGGTCATTGCACATACTTTTGAAGCGAGTCGAGCACAATTTGCAGAACGATTAGAAAACCTTGCCTTGTTAGATCCGCTGACAAACACCGGCAACCGTTTAGCAATGAACCATTACTTTGAAGTTGAGCTGGTAGACAAAATTAATTTATTTATTATGGTGCTAGATCTCGATTACTTTAAAAAAGTAAATGATGAATTTGGTCATGATGTGGGCGATCAAGTTCTGGTCGAAATTGCCACTATATTAAGAGAAACACTTAACAAGGGGCGAGTTTTTCGTACTGGTGGCGAAGAGTTTGCGCTGTTCATTCCTGATTCGAATCAACAGGAGTCTTATCAAATTGCTGAAAATATCAGAGTCGGTTTGCAAAGTACGGCTATCAATGTTGGTGAGCGTGAAATAAGTTTAACAGCAAGTATCGGTTTAGCTGCTTATCGTGATGGCGATAGCCTAAAACAAGCGATTAAAGCAGCAGATGAGCAACTTTATTATGCAAAAAAACATGGTCGAAATAACGTTTATTCTGACTCGCAGCAATACTCAGCAAAACTAGAACAGGTTTCTTAACCTTGATACATGTGCTCGAAACCGGGAATGTTACTTTCCCAAAGTGGTGTTTCTTTACCTAAGTGATCACGTATCGCATCAAAAAATAACCGTGTTCTTACAGGTAAATCACGGTGTGGATATACCGCGTACATCGCACTGTATTCTTGTAATTTGATGTCTGTTAATAAGGGCACTAAACGTCCTTGTTTTATTTCATCATTAATAATAAATGCTGGCGCGAGCACATAGGTTGTTCCAGAAAGCGTTTTATCGAGCAGTACCTCGGCATCATTGGCTCTAAACACACTCTTAATTTTTTGCTCTTGCGGTAGACCATATTGATCTACATAACGAATACCCTCAACGCGCAACGAAGTGCTGGAATAACTGGCTGCGGGTAAATCAATTAAGTCCTCTATTTTACTTGGCAATCCATACGTTTGAATAAACTCAGGTGCGGCTAATATTAGTAATCTATTGCGCGCAATTTTACGTGCGATCAGTGATGAGTCTTTTGGCTCACCGACCCGAAAAGCAAGATCAAAGCCTTCAGATACCAGATCAACTAACTTATCATCGAGTCTTAGTTCAACTTCTACTTGCGGGAAGCGTTTTTGAAAATCATTAATCACAGGTTGTAGATAACGCCTGCCGATAATAGTTGATGAAGTGATTTTTAATACACCGCGTGGCTCTTGGTGATAATTCTCGGCTAAACGTACAGTTTCACCTAGTAGTTGCCTCAACTCACTGGCCTTTTTAATCATTTCGGCCCCTGCAGCTGTCAGTGAAAATGAGCGGGTGGTGCGGTTCAGTAAACGTACTCCTAAATCATCTTCGAGACGACTTATTTGTTTTGAGATCACTGAACGATCAATATTACGGGTTTCTGCTGCTTTAGCGAATGAGCCTCGCTCAACGACTTCTAACAACATCAATAAGCGACTTGTGGTATCCATTAATTACTCACCAATATTTAATTGATGCCATATTGGCATTAATGAATTTAAAAATCTATGGTTTTTGTCCACAACAATGTTCCGTAACATAGAAAAATACACTAAATGGAGCGTCGTCATGAACAAACACTTAATAGCTATTGCAGTTTTAGGGGCATCACTTGCCCTCACCGGTTGTGCAGAAGAGCCTGCTCAACAGAGCAATCAACCACATCTTCAACCAATAGATGTTGCCTCGGTGATCATTAAGCCAGTGCAAAACTGGCACACCTACACTACGCGTTTAGAAGCGCCGGAAGAAGTATCACTTATGCCACGTGTTGCCGGAGTTATTGAGCATATTGCGTTTAATGAGGGCGACGAGGTTAAACAGGGTGACTTACTGTTTAAACTTGACGCTCGCCCATATGCTGCGGTTGTAGCAAGTTTAGAGGCACAAGTAGTCAGTGCTGAAGCCGCTTTATCGCAAGCGCAAAGTGAAGCTAAAAGAGCGGTGCGATTAACCGAGCGAAAAGCGATTTCAACAGAGCAAGCGGAATCACGTACCTCAACGTTACGCCAACGTGAAGCACAACTTGCTGCCTTAAAAGCCCAGCTAATTGCAGCTAATTTAGATTTAGAATTTACAGATATACGTTCACCCATTGATGGTGTGATCTCGCGTGCAAATATTACCAAAGGTAATAATGTGCTTGCAGGGCAAAGTGTACTGACTTCAATCGTATCAAATCAAACTATGTATGCTTACTTTGATGTTGATGAACGTACTTGGAATAGTTCATTTGATGAAGTAACCGCCGCTGCTCATCAGCAAGTAGTCATGCAAAAAGTGGGTCAAAATGGCTTTGCACACACCGGTTATATCGACTTTATTGATAATCAAATCAATGCAGCAACAGGTACTTTGCGAGTGCGTGCACGATTTGATGAAAATACCGCCTTACGCGCCGGTTCATTTGCACGTATTAAGTTAGCGGCCAATGACGTTACAGAGCAAGTTATTGTGCCTGATAGAGCAATTGGCACCGATTTGAAAAATCGCTTTGTGCTCACTGTAGGTGAAGGCAATATTCTCGAATATAAACTGGTTACAACCGGTGAGCGCTATGGCAGTTTTCGCGCTATTACCTCGGGCTTAAAAGCTGGCGATGTGATTGCGGTTAATGGTCCTGCGCGTGTTGGACCTGGCATGCCGATTTCACCTAATACAGTGACCCTAGACACAACTGGTGTTGCTTTTACGTTATCGCCAACGGCGCAGCACACGCTTATGGCTAAGAAGTAGGACGAATAATGAAATTTTCTCACTTTTTTATTCAACGACCGATATTTGCAGCCATGCTGTCATTGGTGATTTTAATCGCCGGTGGTATTTCGTTGTTTCAACTGCCGGTCAGTGAGTATCCTGAAGTTGTTCCGCCGACAGTTGTGGTAACTGCGAACTACCCAGGAGCAAATCCAACCGTAATAGCACAAACTGTGGCTACTCCATTGGAGCAAGAGATCAATGGTACTGAAAACATGTTGTATATGTTTTCCCAGGCGACCAGTGATGGGCGTATGACACTGACGGTAACGTTTTCATTGGGAACGGATTTAGATCGTG
Organism: Pseudoalteromonas sp. SG44-1; assembly: GCF_014164315.1. Lineage (NCBI taxonomy): Bacteria > Pseudomonadati > Pseudomonadota > Gammaproteobacteria > Alteromonadales > Pseudoalteromonadaceae > Pseudoalteromonas > Pseudoalteromonas sp. SG44-1. The sequence goes on along the minus strand of NZ_JACJEW010000007.1, from coordinate 87,713 downwards.
CGCAAGTACAAGTACAAAATCGGGTTAACAGTGCTTTGCCGCGACTACCACAAGAAGTGCAGCGCTTAGGCGTCGTCGCTGAAAAATCATCACCGGATCTAACCATGGTGGTACACTTATTCTCACCGGAAAAAACACATGATACGGCGTATCTATCTAACTACGCTGACTTATATGTGAAAGACCAAATTGCACGTTTGAGTGGCGTAGGCGATGTAAAATTATTTGGTGGTGGTCAATATTCAATGCGAGTGTGGCTTAACCCCGATGCATTAGCGGCACGAGAATTAACCGCAATGGACGTCGTCAACGCATTGCGTGCGCAAAACCAACAAGTTGCAGCGGGTAGCTTAGGTGCACAACCTGCTTCAACAGACAGTCAATTTCAAATATTGTTAAATGTAAAAGGGCGCTTAAACAGTATTGAAGAGTTTCAGCAAGTGATCATTAAAGTGGGTGAACAAGGTCAATTAACACGTCTAAGCGATGTTGCTCGAGTCGATTTAGGCCAAAATACTTACTCACTTAGAGCTGAACTTGATAATCAACCAGCACTGGCGATGCCGATATTTCAACGTCCTGGCTCTAATGCGATTGAGCTTTCAGATCAAGTACGCGAAACCATGGCGCGTTTATCGAAAGATTTTCCAGCTGGTGTTGAGTACGACATTGTCTACGACCCTACGGTATTTGTTCGCGGTTCGATTGATGCGGTGATCAAAACGTTACTTGAAGCTATCGCGTTAGTGGTAATTGTAGTGGTGTTATTTTTACAAACCTGGCGTGCTTCGATTATTCCACTTATAGCTGTGCCAGTTTCACTGATTGGTACTTTTGCGGTGATGCAGTGGTTAGGGGTCTCGATCAATACGCTGTCGTTATTTGGTTTAGTACTTGCCATAGGTATTGTGGTCGATGATGCTATCGTGGTGGTCGAAAACGTTGAACGTAACATTGAACAAGGTTTATCACCTCTGGAAGCAACGCGCGTGGCGATGACTGAAGTGACAGGGCCTATAATCGCGATTGCGTTAGTGTTGTGTGCAGTGTTTATTCCTACCGCGTTTATTAGTGGTTTATCAGGTCAATTTTATAAACAGTTTGCGTTAACTATTACTATTTCAACGGTTATCTCAGCATTTAACTCATTAACTTTATCACCGGCGTTGGCGGCACTATTACTTAAAAGCCATGATGCTAAACCGGATGCGCTGACGCGTTTATTAAATCGTTTATTTGGTCGCTGGTTATTTGCACCCTTTAATCGAGTATTTGACCGTGGCGCCAAAGGCTATCAAAAGCTGGTACAAAAACTAATGCGCATGAGCGTGGTAGTGGTGATTGCATACGTGGTTTTATTAGGCGGAACAATTAAGCTATTTGATGCCGTGCCGGGTGGTTTTATTCCTGCACAAGATAAGCAGTATTTAGTTGCGATAGCACAATTACCTGATGCAGCGAGTTTAGACCGTACTCAAGATGTGGTTAGGCAAATGCAAGAAATTGCACTGCAAGTACCTGGTGTTGCAAACACAGTTGCCTTTCCTGGCTTGTCGGTAAATGGTTTTACTAACAGCCCTAATAGTGCCATTGTATTTACACCGCTAGAAGCCTTTAGTGAGCGAAGCGATCCGAGTAAATCGGCGATGGCTATTGCGGCACAGTTAAACCAGCGTTTTAGTGCCATTGATGAAGCATTTGTGGCTGTATTTCCACCGCCGCCAATCCAAGGTTTAGGCACCACGGGTGGGTTTAAACTGCAAATTGAAGATCGCGGTAATAAAGGCTTTGAAACACTATTTAACAGTTTGCAAACGGTGATTACTAAAGCTCAGCAAGATCCTGCGTTAATGGGGCTCTATTCAAGTTTTAGAATTCAAGTACCACAAATGGATATTGATATCGACCGAGAGCAAGCGCTTATTCAAGGTATTCCATTGAATGAAGTATTTAATGCGTTGCAAGTGTATTTGGGCTCAATGTACGTTAATGACTTTAATTTATTTGGCCGTACGTACCAAGTTAATGCCCAAGCTGATGCTGATTTCCGCCTTGATCCAGAACAAATATTGAATCTAAAAGTGCGCAATAATCAAGGGAATATGGTGCCATTGGGCTCGGTATTAACGACAACGCCTACAACAGGCCCTGATCGAGTGATGCATTACAATGGTTACCCAAGTGCAGAGCTTAATGGTAGTCCAGCGCCTGGTTACAGTTCAGATCAAGCACAGCAGGCAATTGAACTGATCTTGGCTGATAATTTACCTACGGGTATTGAGTACGAATGGACCGAAGTTACTTTTCAGCAAATTCTAGCGGGTAATACCATGGTCTATGTATTCCCATTAGTGGTGTTATTAGTGTTCATGGTATTGGCTGCGCAGTATGAAAGCTTACGTCTACCACTGGCTATTATTCTTATTGTACCAATGACAATATTCTCAGCATTAATGGGTGTATGGTTGGTTGGCGCTGATAATAATATTTTCACGCAAATAGCATTGATTGTATTGGTTGCCTTGGCTTCTAAAAATGCCATTTTAATGGTGGAGTTTGCACGCGATAAAAATAATCATGGGTTGAGTCATTTCGACGCTATTTTAGAAGCTTGTCGGATGCGTTTACGACCTATCTTAATGACGTCAATTGCCTTTACTGCGGGTGTTATTCCCTTAGTATTAGCAACGGGAGCTGGAGCAGAAATGCGCCATGCAATGGGCAACGCAGTGTTCTCGGGTATGATTGGTGTAACCGTGTTTGGTTTATTATTTACCCCTGTATTTTATATTTTGGTAACTAAAACCCGTAAAGTGACTACGCAGGAGCAAATTAATGAGTAAGTATAAGTTAACCGCTCTTGTTGTGGCGGGTTTATTAAGTGGCTGCGCCAGTAAAATTGATGAGCAGCAACAGCAAAATCAGCTACAAGAATTTGTTGCAAAAACACAGATCGCTGCACAGTTACAAGGTCAAGACGAACTTAACTGGTGGCAGCAATTAAATTCAACCCAGTTAAATAATCTAGTGCTCAGTGCGCGCGCTAATAATCATGATTTGCACACTAGTCAGTTGCAGTTACAAAGCGCGCTTGCTCGTTTAGGTGGGCAAAAAGCACAGTATCTTCCCCAAGGTGCAGTGGCAGTTGATGCCACTCGCTCAAGTACTGGTAACGTTAACACGCGTCAATCGGAAGCCAATGTTAACCTTGATTGGCAACTTGATTTATTTGGTAAAATAACTGCGCTTGTTGATGCTGCGAATGCAGGGGCAATGAGTCAAGCGGAACAATTACGTGCTTTGCATATTGAAGTTGTTACCTCTGTGGTAAAAGGGTTTGTCAGTTTTCAAGGTAATAAGCAAAAACAGCAGATCATTAACCTACAAATTGAAGCATTAGAGCAAAGTATTGCGGTTCTGCGGGCTCGCGTTGAGGAAGGGGTCGCTAATGAGCTTGATTTAAATCGAACCTTAGCACAATTGAAGCAGCAGCAAGCTTTGTTGCCAGATATTGAATACGCGCAATTTCGTGATCTAGCAACGCTTGCGACATTAACAGGGCAGTTACCTGCTGATCTAACCTTAGTTGATGAGCAAGCGCTGTTTGAGCATGCATTTACTGTAAGTTTAGCCACTCCAAGTGATGCCATTGCACTGCGTCCTGATATTAGCCAAGCATTATTTGAATTTAGCCAAGCTAATTCATTAAGCGTGGCTGCGAGTAAAGCATTATTACCTGATATCAGTTTAACGGCGTTTGCAGGTGTACTGAGCTTAGATAACAACCAGCTTTCTGACACTACGCAGCAATGGCAAGTTGCCCCACGCATTCAGTGGTCATTATTGAGCTACCCTGCGTTATTGGCGCAACGTGATGCTCAGCAATATCTCAGTGAAGCCGCTTACAGCCAATATCAACAAGTGGTGTTGGAGGCATTAGCGCAGAGTGAACTTTCACTGCAGTTATTAGTCAAACAAACTCAACAACTAGGCTATGCCAAAGCACGTTATGAGTTTGCTAATAATGCCTTTTTACAAGCGCAGGCGATGTACCAAGAAGGGCAAATACCTTACTTAGAGTTGTTAGATGCGCGACAGGATGTTTTAATAGCGCAGGAAAATGCAATTGACTCAACGATTTCATCATTACTTGCTAAAGTAGACACTTACCAAGTATTTAATGGTCGTTGGAGTTATGCGTTAGTTAATTAAGTTAAGTTGAGTTTTTGATGCCACATACTGATCTTTTATCAACAATCCCCGCGACAATGCGTGCGATTGCGTTACTTGAACCTAATGAACAGATTAATTTATCTGAGCTTGAATTGCCGGTGCCTGATGTTGTAGACAACGAATTGTTGATAAAGGTTGAGTATGTTGCGTTGAATCCGGTTGATGCGTATTTTGCTAAACAAGGTTTTTGTAAATGGCACTATCCTCATACCCTAGGCCTTGATGCTGTAGGGGTGGTGGTAAAAGCCACTAAAGGGGTATTTCCAAGTGTCGGTACTCGGGTTATGTGGCATGGTAATGTTGGCGACCAAGGGGTGTTATCACAATACGCTAAAGTGCCTAACTTTGCTGTATCGCAAATTCCTGATAGCGTTACGTTACAGCAAGCCGCGACATTACCCTGCGCAGGGATGTCGGCATTAATAGCTCTTGATAAACTGCAATTAACCGAAGGTGATTCACTTTTAATTGAAGCTGGTGCGGGGGCCGTCGGTCAGTTCGCCATTCAATTTGCCAAACAACGTGGTGCTACGGTATTTACCACCGCGAGCAAACGCAACCATAAGCTTGTTAAACAATTGGGTGCTGATGTGGTGTTTGATTACAACGATAAAAAGCTTAGCGATAAAATTCGTAAAGAACTTGGTCCACAAGGCTTTGATGCGGTGCTCGATTCGATTGGTGGTGAAACCACTGTGCGTAATGTTGAATTAATGCGTTTTTGTGGCCGTATTGCGTGCTTAAATCCACTGCCTAAGTTTGAGCAGGAGCTGATGTTCAGACGTGCGCCAAATATAGGTATTGTTTCTTTAGGTGGAGCGTGGTTAGCAAACAGTTTATGTGCTCAGCAAAAAATGAGTTTTATGGGCAATTTATTGCTAGACAATTTAGCCAGTGGCAGTATCAAAATACCGCAGATCATTGAGGTTGAATTTAACGCCAGTAGTATTTCACAGGCGCTGAATAAACAAATTGCTGGTGGCTTTACCGGAAAGCAGGTAGTGAAAATTAGCCATGATTAATTATTAACCGTGATTCATAATCTTTAAGCCTCGCAATTGCGGGGCTTTTTGTTATTGTTTAAGGTTATCAACTTAGGGGGAAAGATGGCATTTACAGATTTTTATCGACTCAGCGCCCATGGGGTGATCACTAATGCCAGCGGGGAGGTTTTGCTGCTAAAGGCAAGCTATGGCGAGCTAAGCTGGGGATTACCTGGTGGCGCCTTAGATGTCGGTGAAACTGTACATCAAGCACTCATACGCGAATGCCAAGAAGAGCTCGGCTGTGAAGTGAAAATTGAACACTTAACCGGTATTTATTATCACAAAGCGTTTAATTCTCATGCTTTTATTTTTAGAGTTAGTTTGTTAAAAGATGCTGTGATCACGCTCAGCGATGAACACTTAGCACATCGTTATTATAAATTGTCGGAGCTTTCCAAGGTTCAACAACATCGTGTCGCAGCCTGTTTAAATTATACCGGTACAGTTGATAGTGCTGCATTTTAATTTAGCTTAAACGATCACTATCATTAATAGGAAAACGAGATATGAATACGCAACGTTTAATTCTTCGCCATGGCCAGCTTAGTGATGCGTCGTTTATCTTGAGTTTATTAAATCAGCCGAGTTTTTATCGTTATATTGCTGATAAAAGCATTTATACCAAACAACAAGCCGAAGATTATTTACAAAAAACCTTTATTGATGGCCACCAACAGCAAGGTTTTGGACCTTATATTGTGGCAAATAAACAAGGCGTTGCCATGGGCATGGTGGGCTTATTCCAACGAGAAGCATTAGCAGTGCCTATGAAGCGGCTGCAAAACTATTACACGCGTATCAAGGTAAGTTCAGCTACATTGCCGCGATAGCCGACGCTGACAATACCGCTTCGCATGGGTTATTAAATAAACTCGGGTTTAGGTATATAGGCAAAGCAGTGCTTAATAATGATGGCACTGCTTTAGTGGTGTTTATTCTTGAATAAGAACACTCAGGGTAGTTGCTACCTGTTGATTAATATTCTGCCAGTTTTGCTCTAAGCTTTCGACGAGGCCTTCGTAATCATCACCAGTTAAAGGGTTAACCTCACTAAAATAATGAATTGTTTTTAAAGAGCGGCCATTTTCAAACGACGTATAATATAGGCGCCACAAACCAGAAATATCGGCATTACCTTGGTTATCACCATTGAAATGATGTAGCTCATATTCTAATTCATAATAACTTTGCTGATCTTTATCTGTTATAACAGGTAATCCTTTGACCACCATCCAGTTATCAAGCGTGGTAAATAATGTTTGATGGGCGCTTGCTGTTAGCATTTGATCTGGCGCTTCACTCCATAAGTGATAATTAGCAGCATTGACCTGATTATTATCCATTTTCATTGCAATACCACGGTTATTTAATGCGCCTCGTAAACTTACTGTATTGATCCGTAATTGAGCTGATGTGTTAGTGCTACTGCGCTGCATTGGTTTAATACTTTGCTCAAACTGGTAGTATTTAACGGGGGCATTAAGTGATTGGCTACATCCTGATAATAACACTACGCCGATAACAGCAAAAAATTGTATACGTAAAAATGTCCGCATTATTGTTTCCTCGGCGTTGGATCGGCAGGCAATGATTTATCAAAAATAAACATATTTGGTTGCTCATTTAAGCCACGCGAGAGTGGCTGTAGTTCTTCACTTAAACGCTTAAACTCTGAGAGCGTTTGTTGTAATTGTTGATGTAATGAGGAACCTTGTTGATAACTGGCCATGGTTTTTTCAAACTGTTTCATAGTGACATCAAATTGCTGCATACTTTTGGTCATTTCAGCAAAATTACGATTAATATCACCGGGTAAATCTTGGGTATCTTGTTTACTTAACAATGTGCGCATTTCATTCGCCAGCGCTTGGTAATCAGCAAACGCGGAATCAATTTGCGCTAAGCTGTCTTCAATTTTTAAGTTTTTTACCTTATTTAATACGTCAGACACTTGATCTGCTAATACGGTAATGCCACTGGAAACACTTGGAAATACTTGATATTGAGACAGTGTTTCTAACTTCGCAGCTGGGGCATCGTGGTAGATATCAAAATCGACATACACAGCACCGGTGAGTAAGTTGCCTGGTTTTAAAGAAGCGCGCATGCCATTTTTGATCCAACCATCAACACTGTTTTGCCAAAATTGTTTGGCTGAGGCATTATCGTGGTAAATGCGGCCATACTCTATTTTTATCAGTACTGGCACAGCGGTATTATCAGTTCTAAAGTGAGCGGGTTTGCCATCGATCATCACATTTGCAGGTGCTTTAACAACAGTACCGACGCGCATGCCACGATATTCAACCGGGGCTCCGGCACGTAAACCTCGAATAGACTGTTCAAACTCAATTAGGTAATAGTCAAAATTATAAAAACGCTCCTCAAGAGCATCTTTGTAGCTGTTACTAAGCGAAAAGCTATGGCCTTCTTGGGCTAAATTACCCGGTGACTGTTGTTTAGGCAAACCAACCGAGATCCCTCCTTTTAATAACCTGCTTAATGAACCTGTTTTTACATTAATTCCATCGGCAGATAAATCAATTTCAACACCCGTATTGACCCAGAAAATAGAATTTAAGGTGATCAGGTTTTGATAAGGTTCGTTGATGAAAATACCATACTTCATCGCTTGATTCTTCCAATCAAATGTCGCTGTTTCAACTTGACCAATTTTATAATTCTTAAAAAATATACCGGTGCCGACATCCATAACCTCAGCATCATAGCTGAGTAATGAAAAGCGACCGCCTTTGACATCTTTATCAATCAGCGCTGGCTCTTCTTGTAATTTAAAATGCTCTTTTGTTTTACTACTTTCACCTGGTGAAAATTCTAAATATACACCCGATAGTAACGTGCTCATACCGCTGATACCCGTTTCATCAATACGTGGTTTTACTACCCAGATGTTGGCGTCTTCCGTGAGTAAGCCATCATAATGTTTATCAATTTGAGCTCGAGCAATCACACTGTTTTTAGTATCAGAGAGGCGAACGTGATCAATTTGGCCGATTTTCACACTACGTACTTTTATTTCAGTCTTGCCTGCCACGATACCCTCAGCATGAGGCATTGAAATATAAATGGTTGCGCCTTTATTAGCTTGGTATTGGTAAAGCATCCACACACCAACGAGCAAAGCTATAACCGGTATGATCCAAATCGCAGAAATAATAGGTTCTTTTTTTATATTAGCCGTTTCACTCATGCTGTTTCTCTAATTTATGGTCTTTTTATCATTGTTTGGCGAATCCCATAATAGCCGAGGATCAAACGCGTGTGCTGCCAACATTTGGCAAATCACCATGATAGTAAAAAATACAGTGCCTAAACCTGGTGTTACCGACATTAAATTCCCAAGTTGCACTAAGGCTACTAGAATTGCGACAACAAATACATCGATCATGGACCATTTACCAATAAACTCAGTTAATTGATAAACTTTAGTATAGCCCTTTGTTTGGCCGTTAGCGGGTTTGCTAACCAAAAAGCATAAAAATGTTAAAATGAGCGCTTTAGCTAATGGTACTACTACACTCGCTAAAAAAATGATTAATGCAATAGGGTATGAGCCAGCTTGCCACAGTGTTATTACCCCACCAATTAATGTTGAGGGGGATTCATCCCCCAAACTAGTGGTGTACATTATTGGCAATAAATTTGCCGGAATATAACAGGCAATTGAAGTTATTAACCATGCCGTTGCTTTTTGTACGCTGTGGGGGTTTCTGATATGGGTTTTGCTATTACAGCGAGAACAGTATTCGCTATCACTAAGTTGATGGCAGACATGACAGGCTCGAATGTTACTATCTATGGCACGATAAGAAAGTTTTGCGGCTGCAATTTCAGCCTGAGGCTGTACTTGATCCCATAATCGAGCACGATTTAAGTGTGCTAATGAGCCAATATAGAAGAGTACAAACGCGGCATAGGCCCAAAAACTAACGCCAAAGCTGACTTCCGCTAGCGACATTATTTTTACCATGCTGACCAATACGCCGATTAAAAATATTTCTGACATGATCCATGGTTCCAGCGCTAAGGTGAATTTGAGTAAGCGTCTGGCAATCGTTTGTGGAAGTACTTTAAGCAAGCCTAAATGCAGTGGGATCAAAATAGTGAGTAATGCCATTGGTAAACCAATAATACTAACATCAATAAAAATGCCTAATAAATCGCTGTCGTAATTAAACAAAATACGAGCGGCATCGGGCAAGGTAATCGTCTGTGTAATGCCATTACTACTAAATGAGATAAAGGGATAAAACATACTGCTTAGCAGCATGAGTAAAGCACTAATACTGAGTGCTACAATACGGCTGTCATAATTTATATTTGCTGCGCATAGTTTACTGTGACAATGTGGACAGACAGCCATTTGTTTTGCAACTATGTGCGGGATATCAATAATCAAGTCACAATTAGGGCAGGCAGTTTGCAAATTAATAACCACTTAGAAGTATCTTAGATCAAGTTTGCATCAATTATATGCTAAATACAAATGCGAAATTGGTTTAACTAGGCTAGCCTAATAAGAAAGTTGTCATGTAATTTTACAGTTGCTAAAAAGCATCTATCTGTGGGTGGTGAATGAAGTATTTTATAGTGTTTTTTTTTGTTTTATATAGCACTTTTGCATTGAGTTTAGCTGCGCCAAAATCTAGCGACATTATTACCGTTGCGGTAAGCCCTTCTTTGCCTCCTTACGTCTTTAGTGAGGATGATACCGGCTTGCAGTTGCAGATTTTAAAATCTGCGTTTAAAGATCAAGGTATAACCAACCTAGATATCGTTTACATGTCTAATAAGCGTGCAGGGCAGTCCTTAGAACAAATGCAGGTCGATATTGCGATGAATTATGCGGGCGTGACGAGCCCTGCTATTTTTTCCAGTCAAAGTCTATTGGCTTATCAAAATGTAGCGGTGAGCCTGCAGAAAAATCATTTTAAAATTAACACTGTGTATGATTTATCGGGTAAGAGTGTTGTCGCCTTTCAAAATGCCACCGAATTTTTGCCGCCACCATTTAAAACATTAACAACTAAACTGAGTTCCTATGAAGAAGTTGTATACCAAGCGGCGCAGGTGGATCATTTAATGAAAGAGTGGGTTGATGTGGTGGTACTAGAGAAACGGGTGTTTTTACATTATTTACAGCAGTATAAAGAATCGCACCCAATTAAGCCTATTACTATACACCCTATATTTCCTGAGGCACCTCGCCCTGCCTACTTTAATAGTAAAGTGCTACAAGAGATTTTTGATACGGGACTTGCCCATATCATTGCAAATGGGCAGTACAGTAAAATTATGGCCTTTGATGGCAGCGATTATGCTCAGGCTGTAGAACCAAACTCAATCAAATAATGCTACTGTTTGGCGGGTAAGCGCAAGCAACTCACCGGATTGTGACCAAATACAGCCATCTTCTAAACCATAACCATCTTTACAGTGGTGAGTTACTGCTTCAAATCCAAGCCACTCGTCGGCTGCCAACTGCGGTGTTTTCACAAACTCTAAATACCACGACATGCTACTGGCGGGCGCTGGTTGGTTAAACATTTGTAATAAAGTAGGCGGCCATGCATCCGTTAAGGCAATAATATGTGCCTCACTTAGTTCTGCTGGCGACTGTTTTAACTTCATCCATCCGCCTAAATGCGACGTTTGGGCTGCTGAAAACGGCATTCCACCTTGCTGAGGGCAAAGCGCGACGTGTTGGAAAAATTCCGGCATGGCACCTGATTTAAATGGCAGTGTGTAACGTTCGTTAACCGGTTTTAGGCTCATTGTTTTTGTCACTGGTACTTCAATGGCTGAATCTCGCGATTTTGCAAAACACGCTTGTACGACCACGCTTACTTGGCCGTCCTGCAACGCTTTTGCCAGTACTTGTGTGCTACTTTTTCCTTCCCGTAAAATTTCAACTGAGAGGGAAAAATCAGTATCTGCTAACAAAGGACCTACAAAATTTGTACTAATAGACAACAAACGACGACTTGGTTCTATTTGTTGACGCATTGCCTGATACAGTAGTGAGGCTGATAAACCGCCAAAAGCAGTTCGACCTTGACACCAGTTTGCAGGAAATTGCATCGTTGCGTGAGCTTGTTCAGAATGGGGCAGCTGGCCTATGAGTGCCGCTTGCTTTAATAGTTGATCAAAATGCATGGTGATCCTTTGAGACATTTTTTAATTATTAGTGATTTTATAACACATAAAAACTCATCAGACCAGATTGTGAAATGGCCCCTAATGATGCAAAAAAAGACAATCCACACATTAATTAGGGTTATTTGCAAAATAAATTACAAAAAAGCACTTTTTTTTCATTTTTACAGTTGAATTAAGTTTGTGGCATCCCTATCTACTAGTCATCGAACGTATTAATGAATTTTGAAGTTGGAGATATTTCATGGGTAAAATTATCGGAATCGACTTAGGTACTACTAACTCTTGTGTTGCAGTACTTGATGGTGGCAAAGCACGTGTTATTGAAAACGCGGAAGGCGATCGCACCACTCCGTCTATTATAGCTTACACGCAAGACGGAGAAACTTTAGTAGGTCAATCTGCTAAACGTCAAGCGGTTACTAATCCGACAAACACATTATTTGCAATTAAGCGTTTAATTGGTCGTCGCTTTGAAGACGAAGAAGTACAACGTGATATCGGCATCATGCCTTTTAAAATTATCAAAGCAGATAATGGTGATGCATGGGTTGAAGCGGGCGGCGAAAAACGCGCTGCACCACAAATCTCAGCTGAAGTTTTGAAAAAAATGAAAAAAACAGCTGAAGACTTTTTAGGTGAAGCAGTAACTGAAGCGGTTATTACAGTACCTGCTTACTTTAACGATTCACAACGTCAAGCTACTAAAGATGCTGGGCGTATTGCAGGTCTTGAAGTTAAACGTATCATCAATGAGCCAACTGCTGCTGCCCTTGCTTATGGCATGGACAAAAACAAAGGCGAAAACGTTGTTGCAGTATATGACTTAGGTGGTGGTACTTTCGATTTATCAATCATTGAAATTGATGAAGTTGAAGGTGAGCACACATTTGAAGTACTTGCTACAAATGGTGACACTCACTTAGGTGGTGAAGATTTCGATAACCGCGTAATCAACTATTTAGTTGCTGAATTCAAAAAAGATCAAGGTTTAGACTTAAAAACTGATCCACTTGCAATGCAACGTGTTAAAGAAGCAGCTGAAAAAGCAAAAATTGAATTATCATCTGCACAATCTACAGAAGTAAATCTTCCGTACGTAACTGCTGATGCAACTGGTCCTAAGCACATGAACGTGAAACTAACACGCGCTAAGCTTGAGTCACTAGTTGAAGATTTAGTAATGAAGTCACTAGAGCCATTAAAACGTGCCCTTGCTGATGCTGATTTATCAGTAAGCGACATTGACGACATCATCCTTGTTGGTGGTCAAACACGTATGCCTTTAGTACAAAAAACAGTTGCTGATTTCTTCGGTAAAGAGCCACGTAAAGATGTTAACCCTGATGAAGCAGTAGCCGTAGGCGCAGCGATTCAAGGTGGTGTACTAGCTGGTGATGTGAAAGATGTACTATTACTAGATGTTTCGCCATTATCTCTAGGTATCGAGACTATGGGCTCTGTAATGACGGCGTTAATTGAGAAAAATACGACTATTCCAACGAAGAAATCGCAAACATTCTCAACTGCTGAAGATAACCAAGCTGCGGTAACTATTCACGTATTACAAGGTGAGCGTAAACGTGCTAGCGACAACAAGTCACTAGGTCAATTTAACCTAGAAGGTATTCGTCCAGCACAACGTGGTACACCACAAATCGAAGTTACTTTTGATGTGGACGCTGATGGTATCTTACATGTATCGGCAAAAGATAAAGATACAGGTAAAGAGCAAAAAATCACCATTCAAGCATCTTCAGGCTTAAGCGATGAAGAAGTTGAAAAAATGGTTCGTGATGCCGAAGCACACGCAGAAGACGATAAAAAGTTTGAAGAGCTAGTTGCAGCTCGTAACCAAGCTGATGCATTAGTGCATGGTACGCGTAAGCAAATCGAAGAAGCGGGTGATGCATTACCAAGCGAAGACAAAGAAGCGATTGAAGCGGCTGTTGTTGAGCTAGAAGCTGCGATTAAGAGTGACAAAAAAGACGAGATTGAAGCAAAAACTCAAGCGCTTGCTGAAAAGTCACAAAAGTTAATGGAAATCGCACAAGCTAAAGCACAACAAGGTGGTGACGCCGGTGCCGAGCAGCAACAATCTGCGAAGAAAGATGACGACGTAGTGGATGCTGAGTTCGAAGAAGTTAAAGACGACAAGTAATTGTTGTTAGCGCTTCGCCTAACTGAAAACACGATGACTGATATCGCAATTTAAGTTAGGATGAACAACTAAGGCGCGCGGGCTAAAGCTTGACGCGCCTTTTGCATGTAAATTAGATGATAAATCGATACGATTTATCGATTTATCCGCAGCAATGCTGCAGTAAGAAAAGAGTAGTGTGATAGATATGTCAAAACGCGATTATTATGAAGTCCTTGGAGTGGCAAAAGACGCCAGCGAAAGAGACGTAAAAAAAGCGTATAAACGCTTAGCGATGAAATATCATCCAGATCGTACCGCAGGCGATAAAGAACTTGAAACTAAATTCAAGGAAGTAAAAGAAGCTTACGAGATCCTCACTGACAGTCAAAAACGTCAAATGTATGATCAATACGGCCATGCTGCGTTTGAACAAGGCGGTGGCGGTGGTGGTCATGGCGGCTTTGGTGGCGGCCATGGTGACTTTGGTGATGTATTTGGTGACGTGTTCGGTGATATTTTTGGAGGCGGTGGTGGCCGTCGTCAATCGCGTCAGCAACGAGGTTCAGACCTACGTTACAACATGGACTTAAGCTTAGAAGAAGCGGTTCGTGGTAAAGAAGTAGAAATTAAAGTACCTACGTGGGTGAGCTGTGAGCCATGTGACGGCAGCGGTGCAAAAGCGGGTTCTAAACCGAAAACATGTACGACTTGTCATGGTGCAGGCCAAGTGCAAATGCGCCAAGGTTTTTTTGCTGTGCAACAAACCTGTCCAACCTGTCAGGGCACTGGTCAGATAATTTCTGATCCATGTAATAGCTGTCATGGTCAAGGCCGTGTGGAAAAAACCAAAACATTATCGGTTAAAATCCCAGCCGGGGTTGATACTGGCGACCGCATTCGTTTATCTGGCGAAGGTGAAGCAGGGGTACATGGTGCACCCGCTGGTGACTTGTATGTGCAGGTATCGGTACGTGAACACCGTATCTTTGAGCGTGATGGTAATAACCTATATTGTGAAGTGCCGATTGGGTTTACAACGGCTGCTCTTGGTGGCGAAATTGAAGTACCGACTTTAGATGGTCGTGCTAAATTGAAGATCCCAGCTGAGAGTCAAACGGGCAAAATGTTCCGTATGCGCGGTAAAGGTGTTAAGTCTGTCCGTAGTGGCGCAGTTGGTGACTTGATCTGTAAAGTGGTAATAGAAACACCCGTTAAGTTAAATGAACGCCAACGCGAGTTATTGCAAGAGCTTGAGCAAAGCATGGGTAAGGATGGTTCTAAAAACCGTCCAAAAGAAAAAGGCTTTTTTGATGGTGTAAAAAAGTTCTTTGATGATTTAACTAAGTAATCACTCATTACTTACAAAATGGCGCTAATTAGCGCCATTTTTTATTGGCTAACAAAAGCTTATTAATCTGACAAAAATAAGCGCTTTGTTGACAACCACGCAGTAATACATATTCATAATGCTACCTTTACAGAGCGATTAGGCTCGTTAATCACCTGTCACTTAACGGCTATTTTATCTTATCAAATGAAATTTCGGCCCCTACCTATATGGGTAATTAAATGCCATTGCTGCTTTATTTTGCATTACTTATCGATATGATAATTAGTCTCACTTGCATGATTGAATAATCGGCGTAAAATCAGCGCCATTGATGTATAAAATGAAATGAGATGGCATGTTAACGTTAGACGAATTAGTAATTGGCCAACATGGCTCTGTTGTAAGCATCGATCCTAATGCGAGTTTGTTGCGCCAGAAATTACTTGCAATGGGTTTAACGCCAGGCGCTCCTGTCCACGTATTGCGCTTTTCTCCATTTGGCGATCCGATGATTGTCAAAGTTCGCGGTACCGTTCTTAGTCTTCGTAAATCCGAGGCAAAATCAATTAATTTGGAACTCGCAGTATGAATCCAAACATTGCCGTAATAGGTAACCCAAACTGTGGTAAAACTACACTATTCAACGCGTTAACCGGTAGCAAACAGAAAGTAGGTAACTGGTCAGGGGTGACCATCGATAAGAAAATTGGTCAATTTAAAGTGGCTGATCAGACTGTCGACTTGGTTGATTTGCCCGGCACTTATTCTTTAGATGTAAATGCACAAACCCCTTTAGATGAAAAAATTGCGCGTGATTATGCACTCAGTGGTGAATCACAACTGATCATCAATATTCTTGATGCATCAAATCTTGAACGCAATTTATACCTCACCGCTCAGCTGCTTGAGATGAAAGTACCTTTACTCGTCGTGCTAAATATGGTCGATGTGGCAAAACGAAATGGTTTAGTAACGGATCCAAAGGCGCTAGAAAAGCGACTTGGATGCCCTGTGATTGCCTTAAGTGCAAATAATAAAACAGACATTACTGGTTTAAAAGAGTTTATTGCACAAGGGCTTAAACTTAAAAAAGTATCAATGCATATCCCTAGTTATGAGCAAAAAATAACGCAAGCGGCCAACAACATTGCAGCCAGTTTTACTGCCAATAATAAACCGATAGAAAACATCGACACTGATTGGTTGTCATTGCGGTTATTAGAGCAAGATGAAAGCTGTTTTGGCTATGCTGATAAACAAACACTGGCAGTGGCAAAAGCTGAATTTGAACAGTTTGCCGATCACCATGAACTTGATGTGCTTTTTGCCAATGGTCGTTATGAGTTTGCCCATCAACTGGCTGTACTTGCTCAAAATACTAAAGGCATCGCCTCTGAAACCATTAGTGATAAAATAGATGCGGTAGTGATCAATCGTTTTTTAGGGATCCCAATATTTTTAGGGATCATGTATTTAATGTTTACTGTTGCGGTAAATGTAGGCGGCGCATTTATAGACTTTTTCGATATTGCTGTAGGTGCGATTTTAGTCGATGGCTTTGGTGAAATATTAACTTCATTAGGCGCACCTGATTGGCTACGCGCATTGCTTGCGGACGGTATAGGTGGTGGTATTCAGCTTGTTGCCACCTTTATCCCGGTGATTGGCTTTTTATACTTTTGTTTAGCCTTTATTGAAGATTCAGGTTATATGGCGCGTGCTGCTTTTATCATGGATAGATTAATGCGCGCCATTGGTTTACCGGGTAAAGCGTTTGTGCCTTTAATTGTTGGCTTTGGCTGTAACGTGCCATCAGTAATGGCAACTCGTACTTTAGAAACCCATAAAGATCGCTTACTGACTATTGCCATGTCACCATTTATGTCATGTGGCGCGCGCTTAAGTGTGTATGCCTTGTTTGTCGCTGCCTTTTTTACCACTAATGGCCAAAACTTAGTATTTGCACTGTATATTTTAGGTATTGTTATGGCGGTATTAACCGGTTTGGTACTTAAAAATACCTTGTTTAGTCCAACGCTTACCCCGTTTATTCTCGAATTACCTGCGTATCATATGCCAACGGCAAAAGGCGTACTTTACAAAGCATGGGAGCGCTTAAAAAGCTTTTGTATGCGCGCCGGTAAAACTATAATTGTGGTGTTTGTTATTTTAAAAATATTAAGCTCCATAGGTACTGATTTTACTTTTGGCAATGACAACACAGATAAATCGATGCTCAGTGAAATTTCAAAAATTGCAACACCGGTGTTTGCTCCTATCGGGGTAGAGCAAGATAATTGGCCTGCAACTGTCGGTATTTTTACTGGCGTATTTGCTAAAGAGGCAGTAGTTGGCACTTTAGATAGTTTATATTCAAATTTAGATGGCGTAGCGGCTGTGAATGAAGAGCCAGTTAATGTCATCGATAAAGTGGCTGAAGCATTCGCGAGTATTCCTGCAAACCTAATAGACGTATTTGGTAATTTACTCGATCCACTGGGTTTAAATGTCACTAATGTGAGCGATCAAAGTAGTGCGGCCATTGATCAAGAAGTGAATGTATCGACCTTCGCAACCATGGAAAACCTATTTAGCAGTCAACTTGCTGCATTCAGTTACTTAGTTTTTGTATTGCTTTATACACCGTGTGTGGCGGTGATGGGCGCTATGTACCGAGAAGCTGGAATGAAATGGATGCTATTTGTTGCAATTTGGTCAACAGGGCTTGCTTACATCACAGCCTCTGTGGTGTATCAAGTGGGTAACTTTAAGCAATCTCCGATGTTTTCGGCATTTTGGTTACTCGGGTGCGCTGTCGTTATTGCATTGGCAATAAGCTCTATGCGTATTTATGGTAATAAAATGGCTGCAAAGAGTCGTTTAATCCCTGTTGTTAATATTATTTAGCCAGTATATATAGTTTAAAAAAGAGTACCTTGGTACTCTTTTTTTGTTAATTTTAAAGCAGTTAACAATTCAATGGAGTTAGTCATGACGCCAGCCACACAATTATTAAAAAAACACAAGGCCACTTTTGAGCTGCTCAGTTATGAGCATAACTCAAGTACACATAGCTTTGGTTTAGAAGCTGTTGAAAAGTTAAATCTAGCCGCTGAGCAGGTTTTCAAAACCTTAGTATTTGAAACCAATGAATTGCAGTTAGTAGTGGCAATTACGCCTGTGAGTCAACAAGTTAACTTAAAGCTCTTAGCAAAAGCATGTGGTGTTAAAAAAGTACATATGGCCGCTGCACAAAAGGTAGAAAATAGCACCGGATATATTCTTGGTGGCGTAAGTCCATTAGGGCAAAAAAAACGCTTAGCAACTTACCTTCATAGTAGCGCAAAGCAGTTTGATATTATTTATGTAAGCGCTGGTAAACGCGGCCTTGAAATTGCACTTGATCCCAATACATTAATAAAACTGTGTAATGGCAAATTAGCTGACTTTTAGTGGTGATTTACAGTGTTAGTTAACAGTCGATAAGCTAACAGTAATACCTTGCACAAACTTTAACATATGTTTATTTTCCCTCATTTTTTTCTATTGTTATTGAGGTTTAATTATTTTAGCGTTTTTTAGTAAAAAAAAATCAACTAAATACTTTTCAGCGTACAAGTGTTAGCTCTTTTTATTCAATGGCTTAGATAGCCTAAAAATAAATAAATTGAAAAAACTGTTAAAAAATTGCTTAGAGTAATTGATCTAAACCATTTTTTATGACGTAATGTAGGTATTATTGTCTGGTCGGATGAGTTGATTATGAGTTTACGTACAAAATTAAAAAAAGTATTACCAAGTATTTCTATCACTGAACAAGAAGCCCTTGATGCGGGTGATGTGTGGTTAGAAGGCTCTATTTACCAAGGTAAGCCTGACTTCAACGCACTTCGCGCAGTCCCTGCTGCTGTATTGAGCGCAGATGAACAAGCATTTATCGACGGCCCATTACAAGAGCTATTGGGTATGATCGACGATACAGAAATTCAAAATGGCATTCATTTACCTGAATACATTTTAGATTTTCTGAAAAAGGAACGTTTCTTTTCACTGATCATTCCTAAATCATTCGGTGGTTTAGAGTTTAGCCCTTACGCAAACTCAACTATCGTTGGCACAATCGCCACTAAAAGTTCTGCTGTTGCAGTAACCGTTATGGTTCCTAACTCGTTAGGCCCTGGTGAGTTACTACTGCACTTTGGTACTAAAGAGCAGCAAGCACATTATTTACCACGCCTAGCCAATGGCCGTGACATTCCATGTTTTGCACTCACAAGCCCAGAGGCTGGTTCTGATGCCGGTGGCATTCCAGATTTAGGTACTGTGACTAAAGGCATGTATAACGGCGAAGAAGTACTTGGTCTTGAGATCACTTGGGACAAGCGTTATATCACCCTTGCGCCAATTGCCACCGTACTTGGTTTAGCATTTAAAGTGGTTGATCCAAATGGCTTGCTAGGTGGTAAAGAAAACCTCGGTATTACGTGTGCACTTATTCCAAAAGAGCACCCAGGTGTTGAACTTGGTAATCGCCATGATCCAATGGGGATTCGTTTTTACAACGGTACTACGCGTGGCAACAAAGTATTTGTACCAATGGACTTCATTATTGGTGGGCAAAAGAACATCGGCCGAGGCTGGCAAATGTTGGTTAGCTGTTTAGGTGCTGGCCGTGGTATTTCATTACCTGCATTAGGTGTTAGTTCATCTCAGGTAGCATTTAAAGGTGCGTCTGAATATGCTGCGGTACGTGAGCAATTTGGCTTAGCAATCGGTCAGTTTGAAGGTATTCAAGAAAAACTCGCTGATATTGCTGGTAAAACATACCTGCAAGAAGCAATGCGTGTACTTACAACCGAAGGTTTAGGCATGGGCTTAAAGCCATCGGTTGTGACTGCAATTGCAAAATATCACATGACTGAAATTGGTCGCGACGTGCTTGACTCAGCAATGGATATTCAAGCTGGTAAAGCAATTCAGAACGGCCCGCAAAATACGTTAGCAAGCGGCTATGTTGCGCAGCCAATTGCCATCACGGTTGAAGGCGCTAATATTCTTACCCGTAACTTGATGATCTTTGGTCAAGGTGTAATGCGTTGTCACCCATATTTACAATCGATGGTTGAATCAATCCACAGCGAAGATAAAAACGCAGATAAAGAATTTAACAGCATTCTACGCAAAACAGTCGGTTATAGCGTAGCAAACAGTTTACGTGCATTTCGTTTAGGCGTATTACCGTTTACTGCCGGTGCTAATTCACCACTTCCAGAAGTACGTGAATATGAAAAAGCAGCTCATAAATTATCAGCTAAATTAGCAGTATATGCAGATTTTTCGTTACTGGTACTCGGCGGAAAACTTAAACAAGCGGAAATGCTATCAGCCCGTTTAGGCGATGTAATGAGCTTCTTATATGCGGCAATGGCATCAATTAAATATTATGAGCAAAAAGTGGCAAGCAGTGAACGCGAGCAAGCAGCGCCATATTTCCACTACGCAACACGTTTTGCATTACAAAGCGCCGAACAAGCATTGCATAAGTTTTTAGACAACTTCCCTGCAAGTGGCACACGTAAGTTTATGCGTTTTATTACTATGAACTATTCGACTAAAATGCCAAAAATTAGCGATGACTTAATTCGCGAATTAGCTACACAGGCGCAACTTGACACGGCATTTAAAAAGCAAATCACACACTTAGTTAAACCTATTGAAGGTGATGGACATTACATTAACGAGCAAGCGTATAAAGCGAAAATGGGCTGTTTAGATTTACTCGCAAAAGTGAAAAAAGCCTTGCGTGCTAAAACAATCAAACCAGGTATTCGTTTTGCACTTACTCTTGATAATGCACTTGTAGCAAATGTAATCACTGAAGAAGAATACGCTAAACTGATTGATTACAACAAAAAACGTGAACGCGCAATTCGTGTTGATGAGTTTGATTTTGATATGAACTTATTAGACGAAAATGCAAAACCGATAAACCCACTGAAAAGTGTTGTTAATCAGTAATATTTTTTAATTCAACAATGTAAGCGTCTGCAGTATAGGCGCTTTTTTTGTGCTAAAAAACTTAGAATCCATATTTATTCGTTAATAAGACAAGTGTTATTCCGCCGGCACAGTAATATGTTATTCAATTGTAAGTCTATAGGTTGTAAAACTTTATGATTGTATTTGCTGTTAAAAAACGTTAATCTAAGTGCAAATTGTTTTTATTTGACTTGAAGGTCCATGTTTAATCCAACTATTTCTTACATCTCTATGGCAGTTACATTAGCAATGTCGAGTGTAGCTTTTGCAAATGAGCAAGGCACAGAAGAAGCAAATATCGAAAAAATCTCTGTGCTAGGGCAACGGTTAGAATATAATACCAGCGCTACAGGCTTAATGCTTTCAGTGCAACAAACTCCTCAGTCTATCTCTGTAATTGATGCGCAAGCAATTCAAGACTTTGCACTGGATAATGTGGCAGATGTCGTGGGGATGGCTGCGGGGATCAATGTTCAAAAAGCAGAAACCAGCCGTTTTTTCTTTAGCGCACGTGGTAATCCCGTTACCAATTTTCAGTATGATGGCTTACCGGTTTTTTATAATAGCTTTTTTTCAGAGGCAGTATCAGACTCCATTCTTTTTGAGCGTGTGGAAGTAGTTAGAGGCGCGACGGGCTTACTATCTGGAGCGGGTGAACCTTCAGCGGCAATCAATTTGATCCGTAAAAAAGCAGGTTTTGAACAACAAGGTTACGTTACTGCGAAAGTTGGTTCATGGCAAAATGTTAGACTTGAAGGTGATTTTAACACGCCACTCAATAGCGATGGCAGTATTCGTGGCCGTGTTGCTGCGAGTATTGATCAAGGTGAAAGCCATGTTGATTTAGCTGAAAAAGATAATCTTCAACTTTATACAACCGTGGGTTTTGATTTAGGCGCGAATACTGAGATGAACATCGGAATAGAGCATGCGAAACGTAGGCCTAAAGGCTCTACATGGGGTGCATTACCTTTATTTTATGCAGATGGCTCCTCTGCTGATGATTTAGCTATATCAAGTACAACGGCAGCAAACTGGACCTATTGGGACCGCGATAATACCAGTGCCTTTGTTAATTTAGCGCATAGCTTTACAAATGGGTGGCAGTTGAGAGCAGAATACGAACGCCGAGATGATAAAATGGATGGCAAACTATTATACTTAAGCGGGCATCCTGATCGAGACACTGGGCTTGGTATGAGTGGTTCGTCAATGATTTATCAAAGTGATCGTACTTTGGATAGTGCGCGCATATACGCAGATGGTCCTTTTGAGTTGTTTTCTCGAGAGCACCGCTTGATTGTTGGGGCTAATTTAAGTGATCAGCATGTCACTTCTGATTCATTTTATGCTATCAGTGGTGATCCCGTTGGAAACTTTTTACAGTGGGATGGCAGTGTATCTGAACCTACTTATGCAGATACGGCTATTACCGGAAAAAATAACGAAGAGCAGGTTGGGGCGTATATTGCTACACAACTGAGTGTAACGGATAAGCTAACCCTTGTTCTAGGGAACCGCTTTAGTCGCTATGATTATGAAAATGAGGTAGACAGTGCTGATAATTACAAACAAACGGGCATTAACACTCCTTATGCGGGACTAGTGTTCTCACCTGTACCTACGGTATCAATTTATACAAGCTACACTGAAATTTTCCATCCACAAAATGCAAAAGACAAAAATGATCAACGTCTTGATCCTGTAGAGGGTAGCAACTTAGAGGCAGGCGTAAAAAGTACTTGGCTTGATGAACGATTACTTGTTACCGCTGCCGTATTTAAGGTCGAAAAAGATAATGTAGCAGTACTAGACCCTTCATTCACAGAACCATTGCCAGATGGTAGCTTTCCATATATCGGGAAAAAAGGTACGCAGAGTAAAGGTTTTGAGGTGGAAGTTTCAGGACAAGTGACTGATTCATTTAATGCTAATTTCAGCTACGCACATACCAAATCTGAAGATGAAAATGGTGATCCTTTTGCAACCCATAACCCTGAACACTTAGTTAAGCTCTCTGGAATGTATGATTATAATGAAGCGTTTAAATTTGGTGTTAATGCACATTGGCAAAATGAAATCTACAATGAAAATGTAGGTCCTAATAATGCTCACCGTGCAGAGCAAGCAAGTTATTGGCTGGTTAATATGATGGCGCGTTACAAGTTTACAGATCAGTTTAGCGGCCAAATGAATATCAATAACGTGTTTGATAAAAAATATTACTCCAGTATTGATTTTTATAACCAAGGCTTCTTTGGCGCACCACGTAATATTGAAGCTTCAGTAAGGTATCAGTTTTAACCACTCTCTATTTATCATAGCTTACCCCGCAAGTTAAAGCGGGTAAGCTATTCCTTCTTAGGTAGTTTACTTGATTAGATCTAATCACTTTTTGTACTTAAAGTGAGTGGGCAATGTCATTGTTGCCAAACACCAATGTAATGCAAAAAGCCATAAACTTGCGAATGAAAGTAAATCAAAGCCGACTATTTTTTAGTACCTTCAGATCCTAGCATACATGTTTACAATATCGCCAACATCTAGCTACAGAGTTTATTCATGTCGCTTTGCGATAAGATTTATTGATTAATCTTTATATGTAAACTCGCCAAACGAGTAAGATAAAATTTTTTGTTGATTATTTAAGGTGGTGTTCAGAAGGTAAATGATAGGGTAAAAATAAGTTATTTACTAAGTAAGCTGCACTCGCACCTAGGAATAGTGTGTTTGCTGTTTTCATTAAAATAGACAAAGGATTATAGTCTCATGAAGCAAGTCATGTCTTTTTTTCATTTAGTACTACGATCTTTTCTACCTATTTGCGCGGCGATAACAGCCTTGTTTCTAATCATTTTTGACTCATATAATTATTGGACACTCAGTTTAATTATTATACTTGCACTTTTATCTTTTCTTGGCGTTAGAGACCGCTTTCAAAAGAGTAATACACTTTTGAGAAATTACCCTGTAATTGCATGGGTGCGCCATATTTTTTATGATTTGCGTCCATTTTTGCGTCAATACATTGTAGAAGATGATTTAGAAGGGACGCCATATAGTTTTGCTGCGCGTAATCTTATTTATAATCGGGCTCAGGGTAAAAGTGACACACAGCCGCTGGGCACTGAGCGAAATGTCCGTGAAGATGGTTATACATGGGTGTGCCACTCAATGGCACCAAGCGCAGAGCCTGATAAAAAACCACGTGTCACGATTGGTAATGAGCAGTCTAGCCAACCCTATAATGCATCTTTATTAAATATTTCGGCCATGAGCTTCGGTGCTTTATCTGGGCGAGCGATAGAGGCTTTAAATAAGGGCGCTTCAATTGGTGGATTTTATCATGACACCGGTGAAGGAGGGCTTAGCAAATATCATAAAAAACACGGTGGCGATATTGTATGGGAACTCGGCACTGGCTATTTTGGTTGTCGTGATAAACATGATCGTTTTGATCCCAAGCAATTTGCTGACCAAGCGCAAATCGAACAAGTAAAAATGACTGAAATTAAGCTAAGCCAAGGTGCAAAGCCGGGTCATGGTAGCATGTTGCCAGGCTCTAAAGTAACCCAAGAAATAGCCAACGCGCGACAAGTGCCTATTCATCAAGATTGCTTGTCTCCCTCAGGGCATTCTGCATTTTCAACCCCGATTGAGCTTCTGGAATTTGCGCAAAATATGCGTCAGTTATCAGGCAATAAACCCGTAGGTCTGAAGCTCTGTGTTGGCATGCCTCATGAAGTGATGGCATTAGGCAAAGCAATGTTAAGTACAGGGATTTATCCTGATTTTATCGTTGTAGATGGTGCCAAAGGCGGCACCGGGGCAGCTCCTAGTGAACTGTCTGATTGGGTTGGTATGCCTTTAGAAGATGGTCTCGTAATGATGCAAAATATGTTAGTGGGCACAGGGCTCAGAAAACATATTAAGTTAGGTGCCAGCGGTAAAATTTATAATGGTATGGGAATGGCAAAGCACATTGCTTTAGGAGCTGACTAGTGTAATGCGGCGCGTGCATTTATGTTTTCGATTGGTTGCGTTCAGGCGCGGCGTTGTGACAAGGGAACTTGTCCTACAGGCATTGCAACACAAGATCCGCAACGTCAACGCTCCTTAGATATTGATATACAATCTTAACGGGCTGCTCGCTTTCATGCCAAAACTCTCTCAGCACTGGCTGAAATTGTAGGCTCAAGTGGTGTTATTCACCCAAGCGAGCTTAACCCGCATCAAATTATTACCCGTGTTAACGCTGCTCAATCTAAGTCGATTATTGATATTCACCCGCTTTTGCCTGCAAATAGCTTGCTTGACGCACCTAAAGATACAGCCTATGGCGATTGGTGGGAGGCGGCTTCACCGGATACATTCAAACCCATTAAAGACATAACACAAGCGATGGGAAAAACTTTATCAGCACATAATAGAGGGCATTATTAATGAGTATTACAGTTTCCGAAGTAATTGCTGACACGCTAATAAAAGCGGGTGCAAAACGTTGTTATGGTATTGTGGGTGATACAATTAACCACTTTACTAATGCAATCAGTAAAACGTCTCTAGAGTGGATCAATGTTCGACATGAAGAAGTGGGGGCATTCGCTGCTGGCGGTGAAGCATATATGACTAGGCAATTAGCTGTGTGTGCCGGCACCTGTGGTCCTGGAAGCTTGCATTTTGTTAATGGTATTTTTGAAAGCCATCGTAACGGATCGCCAGTTGTACTCATTGCTTCAAATGTAGATAGCTCTGAAGAAGGCATGGGGTTTCCACAGGAATTAGACCAAACTAAGATATACGATCAGTGCTCCGTTTTTTGCCAGCGTATTAATCATCCTAGTCAAGCAAGACGGATCGTTGCCCAAGCGGCCCAAGCTGCGTTAACTCATCAAGGTGTCGCGGTGGTTGTAGTGAATGGCGATATATTTAAAAATAAAATTGAAGATGATATCGCTTGGTCGGTACACCAACCACAGCCGTTAATTCGTCCAAATGACGCAGATTTAAACACCTTGGCGGGTATGATCCATAGTGCAAAGCGGATCACGATTTATGCGGGGATTGGCGCACGTGAATCACATGACCAACTAGTTGCGCTTGCTGATAAAATAAAAGCACCTATTGCACACAGCTCTCGTTCAAAAGAGTTTGTTGAACCTAATAATCCGTTTAATGTAGGTATGACAGGTATACTAGGTAATTTGGCTGGCATGCAAGCAATGGATGACTGTGATCTATTGCTATGTTTAGGCTCTGACTTCGCCTATACCCAGTTTTATCCGAAAAATGCACAAATTGTTCAAGTTGATACACAGGCGAAACATTTAGGAAGACGTACACCTATCGATTTGGGGTTGGTGGGTGATGTAGCCAATACAATTGAGGCATTACTGCCTTTACTTGAACAGCGCTCTGATGATTCTCATCTAAATAATGCACTAGAGCAGTGGCACAAGGACAAAAAAGAGTATGCAGGAAAAGCAAGGCATGAGAGTGAGCTCATTCACCCTCAGTATCTAACGCAATTACTCAGTGATAAAGCCGATAGAAATGCCATATTTACCGCTGATGGTGGGAGTCCGATGGTCTGGTTACTACGCCATTTAGAGGCTACAGGCGAGCGTCGATTCTTAACAAGCCTACTGCATGGAACAATGGCAAATGCGTATCCCCAAGCGCTAGGTATTGCAAATGCATACCCACATCGGCAAGTGATTGCGATGTGTGGTGATGGTGGTTTAACAATGTTAATGGGGGATTTGCTGACACTAGTACAAGAGCAAATCCCAGTGAAATTATTGGTTTTCAATAACGAATCCCTTGGATTTGTTGAAATGGAACAACGGGTTGAAGGTCTACTAGATAACTATACGAGTCTGCATAACCCAAATTTTGCTTCATTAGCTGAACAAATTGGTCTGCAGGGGTGGCAAGTCGATACTCCAGAGCGACTCCCAGATACGATGCAAGCTTGGTTAGATCATAAAGGACCTGCATTATTAGAAGTTAAAGTTAATCGCATGGAATTAGTAATGCCTCCTAAAATAGAGGCTAACCAAGTTGCTTCTACTGCCTTATTTGGAGTAAAAGCCGTTCTTAATGGTCGCTCAGATGAAGTGATTTCATTAATCCGAGATAACTTTATTAAGTAACAACGCCTTTTAAAATGGGAGGTATTACGATACCTCCGGTTTTTACTCATAGTGCCTCAACGTTTCTCGCTATGTTAATAAAATTATTCCTTCCCTAACAAGCGCTAGGATGCTCTTTGTGTTCAGGTCATTCAATCTAGCCCAGCACCATTAGGTGTCAGGATAAGTAGTTGAAATAGTGAGGGTGAGTTTGTGTAAAGGGCTGATTTGTATGAATTGACTCAACCACGATTCTCGGGGCTCAATAAAAAGCCCCATTTCATAATTTTAGACTGCGGGCTAAATATTATATTTACTTGTTTTGTTTTTCTATTTCTATTATTTGTTTGTCTATTTGATCTGCTTCAAAGGAAAGTTCTGAGTATTTGCGTATATCGCCATTACGTTGGGCATGCATTGCTTGTTCTAGTTTTATAGAAAGCTGCTTATGTAACTTTTTAGTTGGGTCTTTCTTAAAGAATGAAAACATATATTACTCGTTTAATAACTGGTGCAGATTGATACGTTTCAATCAATGCATTGGTTTACATTATGTTGAAATAGTAAGCTGGCAAAAGATAATGATTGCTAACATGTAGTTAAGTAGTGAGCTGTGTTGCCTGTAAGCGCTTTAATCTTAAAATGTTTATGTCATACTAGGTGTTTTATGAATATTGGTGCGTATGTCTTTTTATCTGCCATTAATTGGTCTTCATTATAAAAATATTAAAATCACTGAAACAATCACTGCTTTATGGAGTGGCTGTGGTGAAATAGTGCGTTGTCGTTTAGACGGTAAAGCCTGCGTCATTAAAGCGATTAGTGTGCCCGATCACATAAATCATCCGCGAATTTCGCAAACTGAGTTTGCAATTAACCGAAAGCGTCACTCTTATGAAGTCGAATTTTATTGGTATCAGCATTATGCGACGCGATTACCATCTAGAGCAGGTGCTTTAAGGTGTTTTAATGCCATAGAACATGAGCAGCACAAAGTCTTAGTGTTTGCTGATTTTACAGAGTGTGGCTTTGTAAACGCAAAACCAATCCATACACATGTTACAGCCATTATTAAGTGGTTGGCGTATTTTCATGCTTTTCATTTTCAAGTCAAAGCTGATGGCTTATGGCCGCAGGGGAGTTATTGGCATTTAGCCACTCGGCCAGACGAGTATGAAAAAATGGCAGATTGTGCTATCAAGCAACAAGCACACAGCATCGATCAAACTATTCGGGCATGTCAGTATCAAACGCTTATTCATGGTGATGCAAAACTTGCGAACTTCGCTGTTAATAGTTCGACTATGGAAGTTTTAGGATATGACTTTCAATATGTTGGCGCTGGAGTAGGTGTTATTGACGTTATGTACTTTTTGGGTAGTTGTTTAAATGAACAGCAATTACAACAAAGAGCTGATGATTACTTAGCCGATTACTTTAAATATTTTGCCAACGCCATGCACATATTTGATAAAAGCGCATATAGCCATGCTGCTATTAACGAATGGCAAACCTTATGGCCAGTTGTATGGGCTGACTTTTACCGATTTTTAATGGGCTGGAGTCCAGAACACGTAAAAATTAATGCTTATATGCAATATCAAATTACAAAAACAAATTTTGGGGTAACGTAGAATGACGAAACAGATCCGTTGGGGAATGATTGGCTGTGGCGCTGTAACCGAGGTGAAAAGTGGCCCTGCGTATAAAAATACGAAAGGTTTTGTGTTGCAAGGCGTTACTCGACGAGATACCGCACTCGCTGAAGATTACGCAAAACGCCATAACGTGCCTATGGTATTTAAAACGGCCGATGAATTGATCGTAAGTTCTGATATTGATGCCGTGTATATCGCAACGCCTCCAGATAGCCATATGGAGCTTGCGCTAAAAGTTGCTGCTGCGGGCAAACCATGTTGTATTGAAAAACCACTGGCGCCTACATTGGCTCACAGTGAAGTTATTCTTGAAGCTTTCAGCAGTAAAAATGTTCCCTTGTTCGTCGCGTATTATCGACGTTCTTTACCGCGCTTTAATAAAGTAAAAAGCCTGATTGACACGGGCGAAATCGGCCAGGTGCGACATATTAATTGGCACTTAAGTAAAGCCTCCAGCGAGCAAGATAGATCAGGTGTTTACAATTGGCGTACCGATAAAACTATCGCACCAGGAGGTTATTTTGATGATTTAGCCAGCCATGGTCTCGATTTATTTGGTTACTTATTTGGTGATTATGAACAAGTGAAAGGACTGGCGACAAACCAGCAAAACTTATATGGCGCTTTTGATGCAATCACTGCGTGTTGGCAGCATAAAAACGGTATTACCGGCTCAGGAAGTTGGAACTTTGGTGGTTTTTCTCGTTTTGATGTTGTTACTTTATACGGTGAAAAGGGCGAGATCAGCTTTAGCGTATTTGATGAGCAAGCAATTACGGTTATTAACGAAAGTGGTCAGCAACAACTGAGCATTGAAAACCCGCCTCATGTTCAACAATATCATGTGCAAAATATGGCCTCGTCATTATTTGAAAATATTACACATCCGTCAACAGGTCATTCGGCCGCACATACTAGTTGGGTGATGGAGCAAATTTTAAACAACTAAATCAGCGTGCAGGTATTGCTACGTTAAAAGCATCTTGTAATGCGTGTAATATCAGCGCCTGCTCCGGCGGTGCAAATATTTGTGTGTGACTACTAATGATTATTTTCTGGATTTCAGGCGTTTGTAATGCTTGATCAAATAATGCAATCACTTGCTTTCCTTGTTCTGACTGCGAGCATGCAATATAGCCAAACACTGTTTGATTCGTGTCGTCTAGGCTGAGATAGCGGATATTTTCTGTGCTTGGATCTGTACCGTGACGAGAAGTAAACACCGATCTGTATTCAATAACGGCATCGAACTTATTTTGAAATAGCATTTGACTAAGGCGATAAGCACCTGTTGTGCCGCCTAAGCTCATAAATGATTTAGGATGCTTGGTAATATAATTATCTATTTCGTGACCATATGAACGCCCTGAAGCAATGCCGATGGTGAGATTATATTTATTTACCGCATCATTTAAACTAATATTTTCAGGCAATTCTGGATGATTATACACCACTAAGCGGTTGGCCGGAAAAGCCATAATTGGGGAGGTACTAAATAATGCATTTTCAAGGCGATCAGGTGTTTTGACTTTATTGTACAAACACACATCTTTCATTGCATGCAATTGTTGCCACTCCCTTAATCTACTCGCTGTGATAAAGTTTAACGCGATTGCACCATTGAGCTGCTTTTCAATATCGAGCAAAAATTGAGTGGCTATGTTAAATGGATCATCATTTTCCTGTGATGCAAAGTCGGTCATCATTTGCACCTTTAATGGTTTTTTAGCCATCGCTAATGAAGGCATTATTGCTAAAATACCAATCAAGAGCCCAATAACAAACTTTGACATAAAACCTATGTGAGCAAATTATTCATAGCTATTATTATAGTGTAGTTGCGTTGAAAATGACAATTATCGGATTAAATGAGATAAAGCGCTGTATTAGGAACATAAAATAATTTTTTTATTGCACTGATCATGCTTTTTTAAAGTCTGATGGAATTTTTTAAGCTAAAATAAGCGCAATTTATTTTTCTTTTAGGCGCTATTATGACTATTCATGTAATTAACCACCCACTTGTTCAACATAAACTTGGCCTTATGCGAGAATATGGCATTAGTACTAAGAGTTTCCGTGAGCTTTCGTCTGAAGTGGGTACATTATTAACCTATGAAGCGACTAAAAACCTGCCACTGGAAAAAGTAACAATTACCAGTTGGGATGGTAATCAATTAGATGTTGAACACATCAAAGGTAAAAAAATTACTGTTGTGCCAATTTTACGTGCTGGCCTTGGCATGATGGATGGTGTTATGCAGTTACTGCCTGCTGCAAAAGTCAGTGTTGTGGGCCTGCAACGTAATGAAGAAACATTAGAACCAATTCCTTACTTTGAAAAGTTAGTAGGCAAAATTGATGAGCGCTTGAGCCTCGTTATTGATCCAATGCTCGCAACTGGGGGCTCGATGATTGCGACTATCGATATGCTGAAAAAAGCGGGTTGTAAAGAAATTAAAGTGATTGTATTGGTTGCCGCACCTGAAGGGGTTGAAAAAACCCTTGCAGCTCATCCTGATGTAGAGATTTTTACCGCATCATTAGACAGCCACTTAAATGAGAAAGGCTATATAATTCCTGGTCTTGGTGATGCTGGCGATAAAATTTTTGGTACTGTCTAACAGTGGATAACTCTACCTTTTCAATCAAAACAATTTTAACTGGGGCGCAAATGTTATTTGTCGCCTTTGGTGCCTTGGTGTTAGTTCCTTTATTAACGGGGCTTGATCCAAATGTGGCACTTTTTACGGCTGGTATTGGTACCTTGCTGTTCCATTTGGTAACTAAAGGTCAGGTGCCGATATTTTTAGCTTCATCATTTGCGTTTATCGCCCCTATTATTGCCTGCGTGCAGCTATGGGGTGTGCCTGCCACAATGGGGGGCTTAATGGCTGCAGGCGGGGCTTATATGTTGTTAAGTCTATTAGTGAAATTAAAAGGTGTAGCTACCCTGCATAAAATATTACCACCAGTTGTGGTCGGTCCGGTGATCATGGTAATTGGTTTAGCACTGGCACCTGTTGCAGTTAATATGGCAATGGGTAAAAGCGGCGATGGTTCAATTCAGTTGATTGCGTACGAGCAAGCCATTTGGGTGGCGGCATTTTCGTTGTTAGTGACGCTAATTTTCGCGGTATGGGGCAAAGGTGTATTTAAGCTGATCCCTATCTTAGCTGGAGTCATCGCAGGTTACAGTTTATCGCTATATTTAGGGATCGTGCAATTTGATGCTGTTACTAATGCACCGTGGTTTGCAATGCCAGCTTTTACTTGGCCTGAGTTTAAATGGCAAGCGGTGTTATTTATGGTGCCGGTGGCAATAGCCCCCGCTATTGAACATATTGGCGATATGATGGCGATTAGCCAAGTCACCAATAAAGACTATTTGAAAAAACCGGGCTTACATCGCACCTTGTTTGGTGATGGATTAGCTACTACTGCAGCGTCTATATTCGGCGGGCCACCTAATACCACCTATTCAGAGGTCACCGGTGCAGTGATGCTTACGCGTAACTTTAATCCTAAAGTGATGATGTGGACTGCCATTATCGCCATTATTTTAGCGTTTGTGGCTAAAATGGGCGCTGGTTTGCAAACCATACCAGTACCTGTGATGGGGGGGATCATGATTTTGCTGTTTGGCTCAATTGCTGTGGTGGGTTTAAATTCGTTAGTGAAAAGTGGAGAAGACTTAACGGCTCCACGTAACCTCAGTATTGTGGCACTCATTTTAGTGTGTGGCATTGGTGGTATGCATATCGGTGGCAACGAATTTAGCTTACAAGGCGTGAGCCTATGCGCTATTTTAGGCATAGTGCTTAATTTAGTGTTACCAAAGGCTGATAAGCCAACGTAATATTTTGCACATTCAGCTAATGATTTGCACCAAAATAGCGCATTTAATATGCGCTATTTTTTTAACTAACTAAAAAATATAAAGTTATAAAACTGGTCTAGTAACTGCATTTACCTCATTAACAGTGTCATACTGATCAGGAGCGTTTAATGCAAGAGACAAATATTGTGGATATCACCCCATTTTTAGCAAAACATCAGCTGCCACTCAAATATCAGTATTTGAGTGAACAGTATTTCGTCCCACTCGCTGAAGATATTCTCCACAGCAAACCAACTGATGGTCCAATGCTGGTGGCAATCAATGGTTGCCAAGGCTCAGGTAAAACGACATTAGCAGATTTTTTAGTTACTTGGATCAACTGTAATACAGCGTTTAATAGTATTGCGATGTCGATTGATGATTTTTATCACAGCCACGCGCATCGTCAACAATTAAGTAAAGATGTACATCCGTTATTTGCAACGCGTGGTGTGCCAGGTACCCATGATACAGCACTTATGCAGCAGACTTTTACCGCGTTACTTGCAGGTGAAGTAGGGGTGCCTTTGCCACAGTTTGATAAACAAACCGATGATCCAGTTACGCAAGCGTTATGGCCTACTAATAAACAGCCTGTTGATATCATTTTTTTTGAAGGTTGGTGTGTTGGTAGCATAGCGCAACAACCTTATCAATTACATCAATCAGTTAATCAATTAGAACAATACGAGGATCCTGAAGGTATTTGGCGACGCTGTGTAAACAGTTGTTTAGCGAATGAATACCAAGATATTTTTGCAATGATTGATTATACCGTGATGCTAAAAGCACCGTCATTTGCCGATGTATATGGGTGGCGATTAGAGCAAGAGCAAAAATTACTGTCGCATAAAGGACGAGGCCAAGGAACGTTCGATGAGCAACAATTAGTGCGATTTATTTCTCATTTTGAACGTATTACGCGAGAAAATTTAACTCAGTTACCAGAGCAGGCCGATGCATTACTGAGCCTAGATAAAGTACGTGATATTAGTGCCATGAAGCTTCGCGCTGATGATGTTGCAATGCCACTTATTTTCACTGATTTAGACGGTACGTTACTTGATCATAACGATTACCAATGTACTGAGATTGCTCCGTTTTTAAGCCAATTGAGTCGCGCAGGTATCGCTGTAGTTTTTAATACCAGCAAAACGTTTGCAGAGGTAATCGCACTGCAAAAATCACTTGGGTTAAACCAGCCGTTTATTATTGAAAATGGCGGGGCTGTATATATTCCAAAAAATTATTTTTCATTAAAACCAATTGGCTGCGAAGAGCTGGATGAACACTGGCGTTATGCGCTGTCGCCAACCAATAAACAGTTGTACAGTGAATTACTTGAATACGGTAGCGAGTTTAGTGCTTATTACCGTTTGTTCAGTCAATTATCAGCGCAAGAAGTCAGTCAGATAACAGACTTGAGCCTAGCACAAAGCGAACTTGCCCGTATTCGTGAATATTCAGATCCGCTTTTTTGGCAAGGCACAGAGCAACAGCTACTTGACTTTTTAGAAGCAATAAAACCGCTTGGTTATGAAGTGTTAATAGGCGGGCGTTTTATTCATTTAAATCGCAGTACCAATAAAGGTAAAGCGCAAAACTGGTTAGTAGAGCAATTTAAAAAACATTGTCGTCATGCTTTCACTACTATTGCACTGGGTGATAGCCAAAATGATATGGCGATGTTGGATGCCGCAGATATCGCGATTTTAATTAATAATCCTGCCAGTAAAGCCAAGGCAAAATTATCCCACAAACCATGGCGTGTTAGTGAACACCCAGCCCCACAAGGTTGGCTCGATGAAGTAGCAGATCTAAGTGTTATCAAAGCGCAATTAGCGTCTAAACAGGAGCAATCACATGGCTGATTTTTACCAAAATGGCATCATAACAACATTACATAATATTGCCGACCGTCCGCTGGCTGATCTAGAAGCTGAACTCGTTAGCTTTTCAAAACAACGGCCAATGGGCTTGATTTTACCCTCGCTGTACAGTGAACTTGAGGGCTCTGCATTACAAAATATTGTGCAAGAATTGAAACATGTTCCTTATTTGTCGCAAATTACGATTGGCTTAGACAGGGCCGATGAGAGTCAGTATCGTCATGCATTACAATTTTTTGCAGAGCTTGGCCAACATCACCGCGTGCTTTGGAACGAAGGGCCACGTTTGCAAGCACTCGATAAAGAGTTGCAAGCGTTAGGCGTCGCGCCGCGTGAACTCGGCAAAGGCCGTAATGTGTGGTACTGCATGGGTTATAAATTGGCAACGGCAAAAGTTGAGTCAATAGCACTGCATGATTGTGATATTTTAACTTATGACCGTAGTTTATTAGCGCGATTAATTTATCCAGTTGCTCACCCGCGCTTTAACTATGAATTTTGTAAAGGCTTTTACCCTCGTACTGCTGATGGCAAGATCAATGGCCGTGTATCGCGTTTACTCGTTACTCCTTTATTGCGTTCATTTAAAACCATTTTAGGCAGCACTGACTACCTTGAATATATGGATTCATTTCGTTATCCGCTGGCGGGGGAATTTTCGTTTCGCCGTGATGTGCTCAACGATATTCGTATTCCTAGCGATTGGGGCTTAGAGATTGGCGTACTGTCTGAAATGTACCGTAACTACTCACACAATCGCTTGTGCCAAGTAGATATTGCAGATAACTATGATCATAAACACCAAGCGCTGTCACTGGATAATCAAGCGGCTGGCTTGTCAAAAATGTCGATAGATATCACCAAAGCGCTGTTTCGTAAGTTAGCCACGCAAGGAGTGACATTTACCACGGAAACCATTCGGTCACTTAAAGCAACTTATTATCGTATCGCACTGGATTTTATTGAAACTTATCATAACGATGCCATGATGAACGGCTTAAAACTCGATATTCATCAAGAAGAAAAAGCAGTAGAAATGTTTGCGCAAAACATTATGAACGCAGGTGAGCATTTTTTACAGTATCCAATGGAAGCGCCATTTGTGCCAAGCTGGAACCGAGTTGCTTCAGCAATGCCAGATGTGTTTGCGCGTTTAGAAGAAGCAGTAGAGCTTGATAATAAAGAGTTTTCATAATAATACTTAAGCAGAGAAGTAATTACAGATAAATAATTAAAAATTAGTATAAACAACGGGGTAGGGTAATGAGTAAAGCGTTATTTGAACAACGGGTTGAACAGCACCTGACGAGTATATATGAGGGTGTTGACTTATGTATGAGTATTGATGCGCTTGCAAGCATGTTGATCACTACCATGTTAAGAGACGACCCGGTTCGAGACCCTACGCCGCATAAAAACCGCTGGGATCAGCAAGATGTAATTTTGATTGCTTATGGCGATTCAATTATGCGTTATCGCGATGCAGATCAAGCAGTTGCGGTACCGAGTGAACCACCGTTACATACCCTTCATCGGTTTATGAAAAACCAGTGTGCGGGAACGATTAACGCGTTGCATATATTACCTTTTTATCCTTATAGCTCTGATGAGGGCTTTTCGGTAATGAACTATGTACAAGTGAATGAATCTCTTGGTAGTTGGGATGATATTCAAGGAATAGCTCAAGATGTAAAGCTAATGGCTGATTTAGTGATCAACCACTGCTCTAGTCGCAGTCGTTGGTTTGAAAACTTTATTCAGGGCAAAGAGCCGGGGTTAAGCTACTTTAAAACAGCTAGCTTAAATGACGATCTATCTGACGTTGTGCGACCAAGAACATCACCGCTACTTAATACAGTGCAAACGGCACTAGGGGAGCGCCATGTTTGGTGCACATTTAGCCCAGATCAAGTTGACTTAGATTTTGCTAATCCATTAGTGCTTAATGAATTTGTAGGTATTATTCGCCATTACTTGGATAATGGTATAAAGATATTTCGCCTTGATGCTGTGGCTTTTTTATGGAAAGAACTTAATACTTCTTGCATTAATTTACCGCAAACACATGAAGTGATCAGATTACTGCGAACGCTAATAGAGCATGTGGAGCCAAGTGCAGTTATAATCACTGAAACAAACATTCCTAATCGTGAAAATTTATCTTACTTTGGTAATGCCAATGAGGCACATTGTATTTATAACTTTTCATTGCCGCCTTTGTTATTACATACCTTGCTCAGTGGTGACAGTAAAGCGCTCAAACATTGGATGATGAGCATGCCGCCAGCGCAAAATGGTACTGCCTACTTTAATTTTATAGCTTCTCACGATGGAATTGGCTTACGTCCTGTCGAAGGGTTGCTTGACGAGGATGAACTAGGGCAAATGGTCAATACGGTTAGTCGCTTTGGCGCAAAGGTGTCAATGCGCACAGCGAATAATGGCACCAGCTCACCCTATGAACTTAATATTGCGTTATTTGATGCCTTACAAGGCACTCATAAAGGCGTGGATAAGTGGGGCTTACAACGTTTTACCTGTGCTCATGCTATTATGTTTGCCCTCGAAGGCATTCCTGGGCTTTATATTCATAGTTTACTTGGTACCACCAATGATTATGAACGCTTTGAAAATAGCCAGCATAACCGCTGTATTAACCGTCATCGTTGGCAAGAGTCGGCACTACTTGAAAAGCTTGCCGATCAATCAAGTCATCATTATCACGTGTTTACTCAAATCAATAATTTACTGGCTATTCGTAAGCAGCAAGATGCTTTTCACCCTAATGCGACGCAATTTACCTTACATTTAACCGGTGCTTTATTTGGTTTTTGGCGTCAAAGTATAGACCGTAGGCAAAGTGTTTTTTGTGTTTATAACATTAGCGATGAGCCTCAGACTCTGCTATTAGCTGATCTGAACTTAATTGATACTGAGCAGTGGTTTGAACTTATTTCTGCTCAGGCAATAGAGCAGGGGCAACAAAGTATTGAACTTGCGCCTTATCAGCCGCTATGGCTATCGAATCGACAATAGTTAGCTATTTTACTGGAAAACGGAGAGTTACTGTAAAGGGCTGTAAATCCCCTTTACAGTGTTATTTATTAAGGGCTTTGACGAGGTTATCTACTGTAAATGGCCTCGGATCTGAGGCTGTTTTACTAAATTGAGCAAAATCAATGTCGGCTAAATCAGTTTCATTTATGTGCTTTACAAGAGGTATGGTTTCAGTAGTAAGGTTACTGAATATGGATAAATATGAATGATTTAGGGGAACTCGAGTATTTTCATTATGATGATCAACTATATTAATAAGTGCATAGGCACCTAATAACACATGGCCACCCAATGTTATATCCAACGCTTTGATACCTTTTGGTACAGAGTCCCAATTCATCCCACCAACAATGACCTTATGTGCACTTGTAATGCTCTTTTTGCACCAAACCCAATTGCATCATTGGCGCACCATATAATATTGATCTCAGGAGCAAACTCCATAAATGCTAAGGTTTTTGTGTAACTTTCCTGTTCAGACCAATTGGCAACCTCTTTTCCTATAAAGTTTATATCTTCATGTTGCTCAACAAATTCAGTTAGGCCTGCAACACGTTCTACCGATGCAGGCGTTGTATAATCACCCATCAGAGCGAGTATATTAGCAGGTTGAGTTGATGTGGTTGTGTGTTTTATAAGTAACTGTTGTGCAAGAGCTTCCCCTGCAGCATAATTATCCGGTATGAGGCTGCCAATAATATTAACGCCAGCTCGTTTTAATGATATAAATTTTCCGATAGCAGGTCGGCTATATAAAAAATAAATAGGGATATTTCTGGTATTTAATTTTGCTAAGTATTTACTGACAACGCTTTTTTCATCTACCACAACTAAATAG
The DNA here is from genome assembly GCF_014164315.1 of Pseudoalteromonas sp. SG44-1. NCBI lineage: Bacteria > Pseudomonadati > Pseudomonadota > Gammaproteobacteria > Alteromonadales > Pseudoalteromonadaceae > Pseudoalteromonas > Pseudoalteromonas sp. SG44-1. Next base: position 49,289 of record NZ_JACJEW010000007.1, on the reverse strand, counting down.
TCAGGCTTGTCTTTAATTGCCTTCCTAATAAGTTCTTTCATTAAGATATGATTCGATTCGCGTATTTTATGTGCAAGTTTATATCTAAGTCATCCGCCGCATTAAGCATAATCTTAGATACTTTGAACCAAAAGTTACCCGTTGTGTTTATTTCATCAGATGAATCTGCAAAACCAGGATTTACAAAGATAATATCTAATTTGGCAAAGCTCAGAGGGCTAACAATTAAACACAGTAAGAGAATCCACCATTGCTTTTTCAATCTTCGCATTAATTCTAAACCCGAAACATGTCACATCAACAAAAGCGAATTCTAACACACAATTAGTTTTCACCACATTCACTCTAAGGTTATATTCATTGCCGCTGCGGTGTATAATGATTTTTCATTTTTTTGAGTTGTAACTGTTGGGATTATTATGAAAGTATTTCTGTGTCTTGTGGCACTGTTGTTTGTTCCGAGCTTATTTGCTAACGATGATTTAGAGCTTGAAGCCAACATGAAGAATACAGGACTTGCGTTTAAAAATAGTGTTGAAGCAACACAACTGTCTGAATTTAATACTGCGATCGATGAGTTTATTACATTGGTTAAACGTAGCAAATCCGCCACTTTTCACAAAGCAGCTGAGCAGTCACTGCAAGGTTTAGATAAAGTGATCGCAAAAGCTGAACTTGCAAAAAAATTAGCTAATGAGCAAGGACTCGATGCAGCCAAAGGACCGTTAAAAGCCATTGATGGGCTACGTAAGCAATATCACAAACTGCATGAGCCACCAGGATTTTGGGAGTTGTTGTTCGGTAAATAAGGTTAGATTGTATTTAAGTTTAGCCTTAAAGACTGTACGCCTATATCAAGGTGTACAGTCTATGATAGTTGTTTATTTTCTTCCTTTCTTTTTCATACCTTGCACTGCTTTAAAGCGTGGATTGTCTTTACAGATCACAAAAACGCGTCCTTTGCGTTTGACAATTTGACATCCTGGGCGGTTTTTAGCACTTTTCAATGAACTCAATACTTTCATGATTATTTGCTCCCTAAGTTTTTAAAGCGGCGATTAAACGCAGCAACTCGACCATCTGTTGCAACAGATTTTTGCTTACCGGTATAAAATGGATGTGAGTCACTTGATACATCAATAGGTACGTAAGGGTATGTCTTGCCATCTAACTCAACGGTTCGATCAGTTTTAATTGTTGAACCAATAATAAAGTAGCTATCGGCGGCCGTGTCATGAAAAGCAACCGTTTGGTAATCAGGGTGAATATTAGGTTTCATAAATAGCCTTTTACTGGAAATTAATGTTATGTGATATTATCACTGTAATTTATAGTAAATAAGAATTCTTTGCAAATACTATTTTTGAGTTGTTGGTAAAGTAGCTAATTTGATGCTTATTCACACAAACAAGTTAAAAAATCAGCAGTTGATTTAAAAAAACTAGCTATTGGGAATTAGCCTGTTATAAATAATAAGTAATCAAGAATAGGAGTCAGATTATTATGAGTGGATCAGCCCAGCAACAGCATAGTAGTGAACAAAGTCAGGAAATAGATCAGGGCGTCATGGAGACATTACGTAGTCGTGATCATAGTGTCCTAGCACAACAAATAGACCCATTAAGCTGCACCCATAATGACATTGTTGAATTGCTTGCACAGTATTTGGCATTAAGTGATCAAGACGATGATGAAATTTTTGATGCTTGGTTTGATGGCCTTAGTAAAGCGCAACATACGGTTTTAAAAGTATTTGAAGTATATCGCGGTCAGTTTGAGCATCAAGAGTAACTTTTACATATTGGATAAATTGGTTCAGAGTTAATCTTTATAAGGCAATTTGCATTTCTTGCTATTATAGCTGGTCCAAATGCTGCACAAACTCAGCTTGTTAGTAGGCAAGGTGTAATACCAATCGACTTAAATATTTAACCATTCTAGCGAGCTAACTAAAGCGCTAACTGCGTTATAATTTTTTCAAGTAGAACAACTACATGTCAAAATTTACGCCTTGTTATCACTGTATTTATCTGTCGCTATAAATGGTCAGTAACTTAACACGATTGGTATAAAGTTAAGATAGCTTGAGCTTATTTTAATGCACCTTCGCAGCAGAGCGCGACAAAGAACAAAACCAGTACGGTATCACATAGACCATTTCGACAGCGTAACCCCTTGGACAATAAGCGTGATCTGATGATGGATAATGCGAAAACAATTACAAGCAGCAACAAGTTTTAACGAAAAGAGCAAGGTGTTGTTTGGTGGTTATCTGAGCCATCGAATAAAAACCAGTGAAAATGACGAATAGCTCTATTTTTGATAGGTAGAAAAGTGCCAAAAACGTACCTTCAAGCGTAAATCGTTTCTGCCCCATTCTGAGTTGCGAACGTTCAGCTACTCGGTTCCCTAAAGCGTAATTTGATGTACTCTTCCTTATGTTTAGATCTCTAACTCTATGGCGAAATTTGTTAATCCACTACAAACTACGGTGCAAGATTAGACCTGCAAATATCAGGAATTTTTGGCGTCATTATTTGCCATTGCAATGTTCAATGGCAAATAATCATCTGAGGTAGAGTGTGACCCAAAATAGAAGTGTGTTAATCCACTATACGTCTCACCAAGCAAAAATGCTTTTTACCGCGTTGAAGCAACCAGTACTGGTCGAACAGTGGGTAGTTCAAGTTTGGGTTTTCTGCATCGACTTTATCGCCATTCACACTGATTGCGTTGCTGCCAATCAGTTCTCGTGCAATGCGCTTTGAGTTGGTTAAGCTTGATTCAACTAGTAGTTTTACCAAGTCTTGCTCAGCACTTTGCATGCTAGGTAAGCCATCGAGTTCTAACTGTTTTAGTTCGTTTAAACTCAATAGTTGAACATTGCCGCTAAATAGCGCTTGGGTGATTCGCTCTGCACTAGCTAATCCTTCTTCACCATGGACAAACCGCGTCATTTGCTCTGCTAGGATAAGCTGTGCCCGTGGTTTACCTTTGTTCTCTTTGTCTTGTGTTTCAATCGCAGAAATTTCATTGCAGCTCAAGAAGGTGTAGTAGCGTAGGAAGTTGTAAACATCGGTATCTTCCACGGATAACCAGAATTGGTAGAAAGCGTAAGGCGACGTCTTACTTGGATCTAACCACACTGCACCGCCTTCGGTTTTACCAAACTTAGTGCCGTCAGATTTGGTGATCAAAGGTAGGGTTAGACCAAAGACCTGCTCACTATTTTGACGGCGAGAAAGGTCAATGCCACTAACAATGTTGCCCCATTGATCATTACCACCGATTTGTAGGCGACAGTTGTACTGGCGGTTCAATTCTGCGAAGTCGTAAGATTGCAGCAGAGCGTAACTGAACTCGGTGAATGAAATCCCTTGTTCAGGACGTTTTAAGCGTTGTTTAACGGACTCTCGGCTGATCATGGTATTCACGGAAAAATGCTTACCTATATCGCGGAAGAAATCGATCACGTTAATCTGCTTCACCCAATCAGCATTGTTTACCATGATCATTGGCTTGCTGATTTGCTTATCCATCAACTGTTGAATTTGGCTCGACAGATCTTGCACCCAACCCGATACGGTCTCTTCTGAGTTTAAGCTTCGTTCTGTGGCTTTAAAGCTTGGGTCACCAATCATACCTGTCGCACCACCAATAAGAGCGATGGCTTGGTGTCCTGCGTCTTGAAAACGCTTAAGCATAATCAGTGGCACTAGGTGGCCGATGTGCAAGCTACCTGCGGTTGGATCAAAACCGCAGTACAAGGTTTGTGGCTCACATAGCAATTGTTGAACTTGGTCTAAATCGCTCGCTTGGGCAATCAAACCGCGAGCTTGTAAATCTTCAATTAGTGTCATTGTCTTATCTTTGTCTGGTTTGGTTGTATTCATATTAAAAGGCGATGCGGAATTGAGATATATCCCTAAAGGGACAGTTTGTTACCTTGATTGAGTGATTAGGTGGTTGAGAAACAATTGAAAGAACTCGCTTAATGACGCCACATTCAACTGAGCGTAGATGCGTTTACGGTGATTCTTAACTGTGCCTACTGTGACATCAAGCTGCGTTGCAATCTCTTTGTTGTCATAGCCTTGCGCGATTAATGCGGCGATTTCCTGTTCTCGTTTGGTGAGGACAGTTTCGCCAAAAGATGCCACTGCGGATTCAATTGCTGCACGCATTTTTCCTGAATAAGCGTCAGGGCTGAATACTGGCTCAGCGAGTGTAAACTCAGTCTGTTTCCAGTGCTGTTGGCACAAAGATTGAATAATGGTGAAGTAAGATTTGAGTTTGGTTACTTGAGGTTTGTTGAAGCGTTTTTCATCTTGCATAAATCCTAAGTAGAGCATAACCCAGCGTGTGGGTTCGACTTCGATAAGCATGCTGAGTTCGTCCTTCCAGCCCGTTTGATGGTAAAACTGCTGACAGTAGGCTTGGTACTCGAAAGTGTTACGCGTTACGTCTTTATCTACGACATCTTTGAACGTAAAAATTCCTTGCTCTTTGTTAGCGTTCAGCTTTTTATAAAAGGGGTCGTTTTGAAAAGAGGTGGTGAGATAACGCTGGAACAGAAGATCGCGTTCACTTTCAATCGAATCATATAGGTAGATAGGGTGTTTACCTTCGCGGTAGCCGAGGATAACCGCGCAATCAAAACTCAATATGGAAGCAATCACGCGCATGAGTTTAGGCGTAAAGCTTGGTGAGTTAAGAGCAGAAATTGTCTCTGCAAGTTGAGTGTTGAATGCGTCGTTAGGCATGGGAATTCGCGAGTCAATAAAGATTGAGATAAGCATAACGCAACAGGCGGTTTCCCCAAAGTTATCTATATTGGATAATTGAGTTTGGTTCCTATGCTGAGTGCATGGCTGCAATACTTGAGGCAATCCGAAAAGTTAGAGTGTGTTGTAGTTCGTAACGTATTTCTGTCCAGAAACGCGCTAGAGTGGCCATCTTCATCGCGCTCAAAGTACTCATTCAGTAAGTTTGGTTACAGTACTCTTAAAAATCATCATATTGCGGTTACATTTATGCAAAACTGTGATACGGCACTATTGTTTTTCCTAAAACCTAAAACCTAAAACTTTTTTTCTTCACTTAACCGATAAATCATATTTAAGCACCAGTGCATCAATATAACGGGCACGAAGGGTATGTTGTTTTTCGTGTTCGGCACCATGACTAAGCGCGCGATTTAATAGTTTTAAAGCAGGGTGTAATTTGCTTCGCTCTGCTTGTGTGAGGTTTGGCTTTGTGCGTAATTCGGTTATATCATCTACAACTAAGCGACCAATATCAACGGCGGCGATTTCTTCAATTAAGCCATTTTGAGTTAGCACACCGTATTTACTGCATAAAAATTGTTGCCATACTTGTTGTAGGTGCTCTTCTAATTCACAACCAAATAGCTCTTCGTTAAATTCAAATCCTTGTTGAGCTAACTTCGTTAAACTTGCACTGTATTGCTGTGCAAAGTAGTTGAAGGCTTGACTGGATGAATCAATTTTTTGCTTGGCTAAGCCTTGTCCCCAGTTAACGCATCCTCGTGGATAGAAGTCGTCGTATTCTTCGCATTCATATAAACCAGAGTAAGAGCTACAACTAAGCTGATTTTTAATACAGTAACTGGGTTTTGGAAATAACCCGTTTTGTTGCCAAATTGCAAGAGTATCTTCATCGATTGCTAAGGCATGACAAAGCTCTTCGCTGTGATAAAAATGGGTTGCTAAAAATCGTGATAAACGCATAAAAGTGCACTCAAGGTTAGAAAATAAATATACTGTTTATTTATACAGTTGTTTATTTTGGACTAAGCACCTCTACAACACAAGTAATTTAATTAATTAGTTATGCAACACTCGGAAAACGCCTGCTTTTATGTTACAACTACGGCAAGTTTTTTTAAGATTAATTTTTTATGCGCACCCTAGAACAAATTAAACAAGCAAGCCTCATCACAGCAATTAAAACGCCTTATTTAGCCAGTGGTGAAATTGACTTAGCCACCTATGATTATTTAGTTGAACAGCAGATCGCCGCCGGTGTTGATGGTATTGTGGTCGGTGGAACCACAGGTGAAGGCCAGTTAATGAACTGGGAAGAGCATTTAATGCTGATTGCGCACAGCGTTAATAAGTATGCAGATAAGTTGGTGATTGTTGGTAACACTGGCAGTAACAATACCCGCGAAGCCGTTAAAGCGACTGAGTATGGCTTTGCCAGCGGTATGGACGCAGCGCTACAAATTAACCCTTATTATGGCCGCACATCGATTGCCGGTGTGATTGAACACTTCAAACGAGTGCTGGCAATTGGTCCGGCATTTATTTACAACGTAGCAGGGCGTACAGGACAAGATTTAACCCCTGACATTATTGAGCCGTTGGCACAACATGAAAACTTTATTGGCGTAAAAGAGTGCGGTGGTAATGAGCGCATTAATCACTATGAGCAACAAGGTATTGCCTGTTGGTCTGGTAATGACGATGAAGCACATGATGCTCGCCATACTTATAAAGCGCATGGCGTGATCTCGGTAACCTCTAATTTAATTCCTGGCTTGTATCGTCAATTAATGGACAGCAAAAGCGACGCGCTGAACGCCTCATTACAACCTTTGATCAGTTGGTTGTTCTGTGAGCCAAATCCAATTGCAATTAATACTGCATTGATGATGACAGGTGCAGTCAAGCCTGTATTTAGATTACCTTATGTGCCATTAAATGAGCAGCAGCAAGCGCAAGGGGTTACGTTGATCAATCAACTTGATGATGTTGCTGTTGTAGGTGGCTCTAAAGCCACACCATTAAATTTAGAAAATACAATTATTCTGCCATAATTTAGTTTGGGCTTTAAAAGATCGCCAAACCATTGTTGTTATTGCTTAGCAAAGTATGCTTTGAAAAGGTCAAACACAAAAATGGCTGTAGAAGAGAAAAGGTAATTCTAGTTGGTTTATATATTTAAAAACTAACTGTTTGCCTTAAATTGCTGTATAATTTGCGACCCTTGATAATGTGGCCGCAGGTTATACAGCATGAATTTTAAATCTTTTAGTTTTGCCCCTGAACTTCTTCAGGCGTTAGATGAACTTAACTATCACACCCTTACGCCCATTCAACGTAATGCTATTCCAGCAGTACGTAAAGGCAAAGATGTTTTAGCCAGTGCCCAAACAGGCACCGGTAAGACAGCTGCTTTTGCTTTACCAATTATTCAAAAATTATCTGAAGTTGAATACACAAAAACTAATGCACCACGTGCCTTAGTGCTAGCACCAACGCGTGAGCTTGCAGAGCAAATTGCCAATAATTTTACTGATTTTGCAAAGTACACCAAGCTTAAAACTGTGAGTTTATTTGGCGGTGTTAGTACGGTAGGTCAAGCTAATGGCTTAAAAGCGGGTGTCGATATCGTAGTCGCAACACCGGGTCGTTTACTGGATCATATTCGTTTAGGTAATCTAAGCCTTGCTGACGTACAACATCTTGTGCTCGATGAAGCTGACCGTATGCTTGATATGGGCTTTATTGGTGATATGCAAACAGTGATCAATGGCTGTGCTGAAGATCGCCAAATTTTGTTGTTCTCTGCAACATTCCCAGCGGCAATTAAACAGTTTGCTAGCAAAGTACTCAAGCAAGCTGAAATTGTCCGTGTTGATCAAACCAACAGCACTGCTGCAACCGTTCATCACGTGGTTTATCCAGTTGAAGAGCGCCGTAAACAAGAGCTGCTTTCTGAATTGATCGGTAAGAAAAACTGGCAGCAAGTGTTAGTGTTCGTTAACATGAAAGAAACGGCTGATGAGCTAGTTAAAGAATTAAACTTAGATGGTATCCCGGCTGCTGTGTGCCATGGTGATAAAACCCAAGGTAACCGTCGTCGTGCATTAAGTGATTTCAAAGCGGGTAAAGTACGTGTGCTTGTGGCTACAGAAGTTGCCGCTCGCGGGATTGATATTGATGACCTACCACGTGTAATTAATATTGACTTACCATGGCTTGCTGAAGATTACGTACACCGTATTGGTCGTACAGGTCGTGCCGGTAAACAAGGTCAAGCAATCTCATTTGTTAGCCGCGAAGAAGAAAATATGTTGTTTGAAATTGAAACCTTAATCGGTCAAAAAATTCAGCGTGAATACTTGCCGGGTTATGAAGTAAGTAACCGTGAAGTACTGATTGATAAAATTGGCAAAAAACCATCGCATTTGCGTCGTAGCCATTCAAATAAACCATCAGGTCAAGCAACTGGTGAAGCGCGAGCTAAAAACCGTTCACGTATCTCAAACGTACGTAAAACCCTTAAAGGTGCCAAACTTTCGTTAAAGAAATAATGGTATAAGTTAAGTCATTAACACCAAAAAGCCTCAATAAATGAGGCTTTTTTGTGAACAGTGAAAAAATACTTAGCTATTTTTCTCAAGCATAGATAACGCTAATGCTTCAGCGGCCTTTATACCGTCAATGCCTGCGGAAAGAATACCACCTGCATAACCCGCACCTTCACCGGCAGGGTATAAACCTAGAGTATTGATACTTTGCATGCTTTTATCTCGTTTAATGCAAATTGGTGATGAAGTACGGGTTTCAACGCCAGTTAATAAGCCATCGTTTGATGAAAAACCACGAATTTGCTTATTAAATGCAGGAATTGCTTCACGAATGGCATCAATTGCATATTTAGGTAACACATTTGCTAGATCAGTGAGTTTGATACCTGGTGTGTATGAAGGCTTTACATCGCCTAAGTCACTTGAATCTTTACCTTTTAAGAAGTCGCCAATTAATTGTGCTGGTGCATCGTAATTACTACCACCTAGTTCAAAGGCTTGCTCTTCTAGTTTTCGCTGCAGATCAATACCGGCTAATGGATGACCTGGGAAATCTTCTTCAGGAGAAATCCCCACAACAATGGCACTGTTAGCGTTGCGTTCACTGCGAGAATATTGACTCATGCCATTCGTTACCACGCGACCTTCTTCAGAGGTTGCTGCAACCACAGTACCGCCTGGGCACATACAAAAACTGTAAACAGTACGGCCACTGTGACAATGGTGAACCAGTTTGTAATCTGCAGAGCCAAGGATCGGGTTACCAGCATTATCACCAAAACGGCATTCATCGATCATAGATTGTTTGTGCTCAATTCTAAAACCAACTGAAAACGGTTTTGCTTCAACGTAAATCCCTTTATCGTATACCATTTTAAATGTATCACGTGCGCTGTGACCTACCGCAAGCACAACATGACGGGTATCAAGTTGTTCACCGGAGGATAATTTCAGTCCTGTTACTTTGCCATCATCAAGTAGGATGTCATCAACGCGGGTGCTAAAACGAATTTCACCGCCGAGCGCTTCAATACTTGCACGCATTTTTTCAATCATCGTAACCAGCTTAAAAGTACCAATATGCGGTTTGCTGACATACATAATTTCTTCTGGTGCGCCCGCAGCTACAAATTCAGTGATCACTTTACGACCATAATGCTTTGGATCTTTAACTTGGCTGTAAAGTTTTCCGTCAGAGAATGTTCCTGCGCCGCCTTCACCAAATTGCACGTTTGACTCGGTATTTAGAGTACGTTTTCGCCAAAAACCGAAAGTGTCTTTGGTACGTTCACGTACTTCTTTACCACGTTCTAAAATAATGGGTTTAAATCCCATTTGCGCCAGTATTAAACCAGCAAACAGTCCACAAGGGCCAAAGCCTATTACCACAGGACGTTCTTGAATCGTTGCTGGTGCTTGAGCAACAAATTTATAGCTGGTGTCAGGGGCTGGTTTTACATGTTGGTCTTTAGCAAACTGAATTAATAATTGCGCTTCATTATCAACCTCAATGTCGAGGGTATAAATAAGTAAAATGGCGGTTTTTTTGCGGGCATCGTAACCACGTTTAAAGACATTAAAGCTATGGAGTTGGCTGTTATCAATGCCAAGTTTAGTTATAATTGCTTGCTTTATGGCATCTTCGCCATGATCAAGTGGCAGCTTAATTTCTGTTAAACGTATCATATTTAGTCTCTGTTAGGTGTCTTAGCAATCGCTGACGCGAGTTGCTCACAATAGCGGGCTATTTTACGTTAATTTAAGCCTCGATGGCAGCGATTATTTATTGTATTTTGGCTGTGGTTGGGTATGATCTCCAGCTGTATTAAGATATGTTAGGCAAACGTTAAAATGGCATTTGTAGTCACTGAAAACTGTATAAAGTGTAAATACACTGACTGTGTAGCAGTGTGTCCAGCTGATGCGTTTTATGAAGGCCCTAATTTCTTGGCGATCAGTCCGATTGATTGTATTGATTGTGGTTTATGTGTTCCAGAATGCCCCGCTGAAGCAATTTATCAAGAAGATGAATTACCTGATTCGCAACAAGAATTCACCGAACTGAATGCCGAACTTGCTCTTATTTGGCCGCGTATCACTGATGTAAAACCAGCCCCTGAAGATGCCGATACCTGGAATGGTGTGGCCGATAAATTAAAGTTAATTGAGACCTAAAATCTCAGCTTCTTGTCTTGATTAGTTAATTAAAATAACATTTTTGCAATCAAACTATTAACAAATGTACCTGCGTGAATTACAATTACTACTTATCTTACTCATCCGAGTAACTGAGTATTAAATGGATGTTTATGCAGTATATAAAATTAATAACATTATCTGTCTGGGTTTTAGCTTTCGCTTTATGTAGTACGTTTGCACACGCTGCGCAACAACAATTTAGTTTAGCGCACATTGAGCAAGGTATTGATCTTGATGGGCAGTTGAGCGAACCGCACTGGCAACAAGCCACTTTAATCCCTTTACGCTATCAAAATGAACCCAACGAAAAAGGCACACCACCTGTAAAAACAGACGCTTATATCTATGAAGATGGCAACTATTTATATCTTGGTTTTGTTGCTTATGATAATGATGCCAGTCAAATACGTGCAGCACTTCGAGATCGCGATACATTATGGTCGGATGATAATGTCGCATTGATGATTGATACCTTCAACGATGAGCGAACAGGTTATGAGTTTTACGTAAACCCACTCGGTGCACAAGGTGATATGCGCATGACCGATACCGATGGCTGGACTGAAGACCCATCGTGGGATGCGATTTGGGACAGTGCGGGGCAAATAACTAACCAAGGTTATACCGTAGAGATGCGCATTCCGTTCACTGCATTGCGTTTTCCTAAAAATAAAGCCGATATGACTTGGGGGGTTGCGCTGTGGCGTAATTATCCTCGAGATGTTTTATATCAATTATCCAATGTAGGTTTTGATCGCGACGTGAAATGCAGTTTTTGCCAGTTTGATAAAATAACAGGCTTTAATGCCATGGAACCGAGCAAAAATATTCAATTAACACCGACCTTGACCGCTCTTCGCAATGATGCCAAAGAGGCTGTACCGAGGGATTGGCAAAATGGTGATATTGAGACTGAAGCTGGACTCGATTTACGTTGGGGTATCAGCCAAGATGCGGTTATTAATGCCACCATTAATCCCGATTTCTCGCAAGTAGAGACCGATAGTTTAGAGTTGGATGTCAATACTACATACTCTATTTATTATGCTGAGAAACGCCCGTTCTTTTTAGATGGTGCATCGTATTTCAAAAGCAGTTTATTTGAGCTTTTATATACTCGTACAATTGCCGAGCCTGAAATTGGCGCCAAAATAACCGGTAAAACAGATGCACATAGTTATGCCTTTATGTATGCCGATGATGAAAATACCAGTCTTTTTTTACCGACTAACCAAGGTTCTGGCTTTGCTAATTTAGCTGAAAAATCAAAGTCAGCGGTTGGCCGATATCAATACGACATTGGCGAGCAGGGCACTATAGGGGTGATGAGTACCCACCGTGAAGCGAATGACTATCACAATACCGTACTGTCGGTAGATGGTAGTTATTGGTTTAATCAAACAGATAGTGTGTTGTATCAAGTTGCTACCTCTGATACTAAAAACTCCGCCTTTTTAACTGATAACTATGGCTTGGAGAAAAACCAATCTGATCAAGCTTATAAGCTCGAGTTTTCTCGCGAGAAAAGGGATTATAAGCTACTTGCCAGTTACGAAGATATTGGTGAGGATTATCGTACCGATGTTGGCTATCAAGAAAAAGTGGATTATAAAAAAGCGTTACTAGGCGGCGGGCAAACTTGGTACTTAGACGCAAGTGAGATGATAACCGAATATTCTTATAATGTTGATTGGGACAAAACCTGGGCGCAAGATGGTAGCTTGCTTGAAGAAGAGTACGAAGGGTATATTTTTTTAAAAGGCCAATTACAGTCATCCTTAGAGTTTGGTTTGATCCATCGTAATGAGAGCTATAAAGATGATTTTTATAATCAAAATATCGGCTTTATTTATGGTGGTTTTAACCCAAGCAAAGATTTACGTATTACGCTCTATAGTGAGTTTGGTAGTAAAATAGATTACAGTAATGAGCAGTTAGGTGATTTATTTACTCTAGAGCCAGAACTTACCTGGGACATCAATGATCATTGGCAACTACAGCTTGAACACAGTTATAGCCGTTTAGATAACCCACAAGGTGAAAATGTATTTACAGCGAATCTAACCGATTTACGAATTTATTATAAATTTAATATGCGCTCGATGCTGAAACTGATTTTACAGTTTGAAGATATCGACCGAAATCAAAATGCTTATTACTTTGCTGTAAATCACATCAACCGAGATTATGGCAGTCAGCTTGTTTACTCATATAAAATTAATGCACAAACATTATTTTACTTGGGTTATTCAGATAAAGGCTATCAAGATGACTCATTAAAAAGTATAGAACGCGATCAACGTACTTTCTTTACTAAATTAAGTTATGCATGGCAGCTTTAAATTACATTTAAAAAAAAGCCCTTAGTATTTAACTAAGGGCTTTTTGTTGTTAGATCTATTTAAAGTCATAGTTGAATATTTCAATACATCTAATGTGTTATTTTAATGCTCTTTTATTGCATAGGTTGCTGCTATGGCGTCTCTTACCACAGGTTCAAGACTTTTCAATCCCCACTGTTTACCGGTCTCAATCGCTTTTTCAATTGGTTGGTTAAGCTCTATTGCGTTATAAAGTGCAATCAGTGCCCCAACTCGGTTACCACTTGCACAATGCAGTAATGTTGGGCTCTCAGATGCTTGCGCTAATAATTGCTGCAGTTTTTTTGCATTTTCGATATTGATATCGGCTCTTGATGAAATGGGCAGTGAAAAGTATTGCAGTCCTAAATTGGTCACTAAAGCCTGTTCATCCCAATTATTTTCCCCATCCCCGCGTAAATTAATCACATACTTTATACCTTGCTTTGCAAGCTGCTGAAATTGCTCTTTAGAAGGTTGTCCTGCAGTATAGATGTGTTGTTGCGGGTGCGCATAATTAGTTAATGCAACGGACCTTATATTTACTGATGGGAGTGGCTGCGCATAACTTGTTATGCTGATCAAAGAACATGCTAAAGTGATAATAAAAAATACTATTTTCATGATGTTAGATCTCGTTGAAGTTGCTAATAATGTGACAATTGTATAAGTAGTTACTATTATTAAAGCAGATAGTTTAGTTTTTCAAACACGTTAGAGTCACTTAATAATAATGCCAGCAACAGCTGGCATTATTTATCGGTTATTAAGGTGTGTAATAAATTGGTGAGCCAGGCCCTACTGGCAGACCAAATACAAACACCCACAAATAAAACAGAGCAACCCAACCGACAAAGAAAATCATACTATAAGGCAGCATGGTGGCGACTAAAGTGCCTATTCCCATGTCTTTTTTATATTTAGTGGCAACGGCGAGTATCAAGCCAAAGTAACTCATCATTGGGGTGATCAAGTTGGTGACAGAATCACCAATTCGATAAGCCGCCTGAATGGTCTCTGGCGCATAGCCAATTAACATGAGCATAGGTACAAAGATAGGCGCAGTGATTGCCCATTGTGCAGATGAAGAACCTAAGCTTAGATTAACTAATGCACACATTAATATAAATAACACAAATACTTCAGGACCAGTCAGATTGAGGGCTTGTAACATAGCAGCGCCATTTATGGCTAAAATAGTCCCTAAGTTAGTCCATTTAAAGAAGGCAACAAACTGCGCGGCAAAAAATACTAATACAATGTACATGCCCATTGAGCTCATACTTTTGCTCATCGCGTTGATCACGTCTTTATCATTTTTCATGGTGCCTACTACACGGCCATAAACGAAACCGGGTATACCAAAGGTAATAAAAATAAATACCACAATCCCTTTAGAAAAAGGCGAGTGGGCAAATAAACCTGTTTCAGGATGGCGCAAAATGCCATCTGCAGGCACGATTGTCCAAGCAAGTAGTAGCGATACTAACAATAAAGAAAATCCAGCCCATTTTAAGCCTGATTTTTCTTTAGCAGTTAAGCCTTCTATATTATTTTGCGCCAGATCAGCACTGGCATCGTTGGGGTTGTATTTTCCAAGGCGAGGTTCAACGATTTTTTCAGTCACGAAGGTGCCTAATACGGCAATCAGTAAAACTGAAATCATCATAAAATACCAGTTTGCTTCAGCGCCAACTTGGTAAGTTGGATCAATCATTTGTGCTGCCGGAGTCGTAATACCTGCAAGCAATGGATCAATCGTACCTAACAATAAATTAGCACTGTAACCGCCCGATACACCGGCAAAAGCTGCTGCTAAGCCCGCTAATGGATGACGGCCTAAACTATGGAAGATCATTGCGGCTAAAGGAATTAATACAACATAACCAAGTTCAGATGCGGTATTAGATAATATTGCGGCAAATACCACCATAAAGGTAACTAAGCGTTTAGATGCCCCCATTACCATGCCACGCATTGCAGCAGATAATAGCCCTGAATGTTCGGCAACGCTGACACCTAATAGTGCAACAAGCACAGTTCCTAAAGGGGCAAAACTGGTAAAATTAGTAACAAGACCGGTGACGATACGTTGTAAGCCTTCAGCACTTAATAGACTCACAACTTCGATAACGCCGTCAGGTTCACGACCGGCGGAGCCAATTGGGCGAGGATCAATTGCACTTAATCCAAACCAATCAGCAATACCACTGAAAACAATAATGGCCACACAAAATAGGGCAAACAAGGTGATTGGGTGGGGTAACATATTCCCCAAAAACTCAACCGAGGCTAAAAATCGGTTAAATAATCCCGATTGTTTTTCTTCACTCGATGAGTCGGCAGTGTCGACGGCTTTTGACATAGCAAGGCTCTTAAAATTGAAAAATTTCCGCAATCTATCATTTTTAAACATGATTATCATTAATAAACGGTGGTTTACCAGATGGGTACGATAAACTGTTAATTAGGCTATAGAATTCCTTTGAATAGTAACGGATAGCGGCGTAATCGCTGGCCAATATAGTCATCCGCTAAGATTTGCTGGCAAATATCTTCAATATTATCAGAAGCTTCAAACACCCAGTCGAATCGTTCAATTGCAGTTAAAAATCCTCGCTTTAGGAACTGTTGTTGCCGATACTCCTCGAGATTACCTTTAATTATGGCAAGCTTACTTTCATCGTCGCGTAATTGTTGCACAACCTTGGCTATAAAATCTGTATGTTGGTTGTGCTTATTAGCTGGGCGAATTCGCGGTTTGCTGTTATACACAATTACACCTCATTGATTATATTTTCCAGCTTTTTAAGGAAGTCATCTTTATGCTTTTCATGTTCATAATCGAGATGATAGGTGTTATGAAAACCAAATCTAAGCAACACGCCACTGCCTTTAAGGTAAATGGTATAACCATCAATATCTGAAAATGCGGTTAATCCTTTATAGTGTTTTCCTTCATTATTTATCTCACCATGTTGGATGATCTGCTCATAGACAGCTAATATTTGTTTTCCTTCGATGTCATTTTTCATCACTACTCCAAATGTTGCTTTGATAATTAAATTGATACGAAACCTAACTCTATTTAGTTTATACCATGTAATGATAAATGATCGAAAAGTTCACCGATGTCGCAAAATTACAATCAGCTAAGAAAGCGACCATGCTAAGGTGTATTTATTTTAGGGATAACAATGATGAAGTCTAAATATATTACGCTGTTGTGGGTCTTTTTGTACTTTTCAAGCAGTCAACATTTGTTAGCAAATGAGTCAAATTTGGTTTTAAAAAACCAACAGGGCGAACTGTTCGAGCTGAATAAAATCGTTGGCAAAAAGCCTGTGTATTTAAAATTTTGGGCAACGTGGTGTAAGCCTTGTATGGAGCAAATGCCACACTTTCAGCAGGCCTATGAACAGTATGGAGATACAATTGATACAATAGCGATTAACATTGATCTAAATGATGATCCTACTGCTGTTGCAGCTGTTAAAAAACAGTTTAATTTAACCATGCCTATCATGAGTGATCATACCGCAAAAGTTGCTCAGCATTATCAATTTATAGGCACTCCTTTTCATGTATTACTCGATAAAACGGGCAAAGTGATTTTTCAAGGCCATCAAGCAGATAAAGCACTTGATAATACACTGCGATTATTATCACATGACGGCGTGGTGGCAAAGGCCCGCTTGTTAGATGAAGGTAATAAGCAAGTTGCGACTGCTTTAGTTATTCCAGAGCATGGCTTAAAGGCAATATTATATACGGCAACGTGGTGTGATTGGTATTTAGCTGACACTCGCCCGAAGATGGCAACAAACTGTGCCGCAGCTCAAAAGCAAATCAATTTATTAACCAATCAGGGAATTGATATTGAAGCTAGGGTTAGCCAATTATGGACAGATCAAGCCGCTGTTGATGAATATATCGAAAAATTTAAAGTCATACATCCGGTGTACATTGATCACGGTAATGATTTATTTATTGATAATAAAATCAGTAGTGTGCCTACCTTGGTCATTTATAAAAATGGACACATGGTCAATCGTATCAGCGATTTTTCTAGCCCTGTGAATTTGCAAAGTAAGTAATAATTTGCTTTGAAAATGAGCAAATCTAGCCTATCCTCTAGGCTCATTCATCAGTGAGCTTAGAGCATGATAGATAAGGCGTTATTACTTAAAACTCGCGAATTATCAGATAGATTAATCGCCCTACAAACCCCTATTCGTATTTTAGATGCGATTAATTGGGATAAAAGCATAAAAGAAGAGTTTTTTAGACAAAAATGTCAAAAAAATCCACTGGTTGATAAAGCCTATTATCAGCAACGGGATCTAGGTTTTGTACCTAGCGAGCTACGCCAAGCATTTTCTGATCTAAACCGTAATATCATTAGCCAGCTTGGGCAACTCAATCCTATCGCTCAATATATGAGTAAAATGTGCAGCGAGTACAAAACAGTATTGAGTATGCTTGAATACCGTGGCACTGCTGAATTTCATGATTTATCTGTAGAGTTGTTTGGTCATCCAAAAGATTTATTTCATGCCGGTGAGCCATCGTTATCAGAGCTTGCAAATATGCTTGAGTTACCGCTCAAAAATCTATTGGCGGCCGATATTTTACCAGATGATCCTAAAAATATAGATGCTGATGAAGCCGTTCGAATTCTTGCTGAACAAGTACGTTTAAGCATGCCAGGTATCGATGTTGAAGTGGTTATTAGTGATGGGATCGTCAGTGATGCAGCTGCTGGTGCTAATAATATTAAGCTAAATCAAGACGTAAAGTTTTCTCAACGTGAGCTTGATATTTTAGAAGTACATGAGGGCTGGATCCACGTCGGTACAACCCAAAATGGTTTAGCTCAGCCATACTTAACCTGTTTAAGTAAAGGCACGCCAAGTTCAACAGTGACACAAGAAGGGCTGGCGGTACTAACCGAAATCATCACCCTTAAATCAACCCCTCGTCGTTTAGCGAAGTTAGTAAATCGTATTCAAGCGGTGACCAAGGTAATTGATGGAGCTGAGTTTGTTGATATATATCGTGATTATGTTGCTCAAGGCTTGAGTAAAGATGAGAGCTATACATTGGCCCAGCGAGTATTTCGTGGCAGTACCGCAACAGGCTTGCCATTTACTAAAGATATCGCTTATATCAAAGGGTTTGTATTGGTTTACAATTTAATTCGGGTTGCGATACAACTTGGCCGCATCGATCAATTACCTTTGCTGTTAGTGGGTAAAATCTCGATTGATGACTTTAGACTAATATCGCAATTACATGATTTAGGTGTAATTGAAGACCCTAAGTTTGTTCCACCACATTTTAAAGATTTACGCGGTTTAGCAACGTGGCTTAGTTTTGGCCGTTTTATTGGTGATTTGTCATTTGAACAGTTAGAAAACGACTATAAACCACTATTTATTTGATTTATATAAGTAAAAGACCATTTAAAAAAATGCTTTCTTGAATTACCCTCTGAAAAGGGGGATAAAAGTAACTTTTATATCAATAATTATCTCACTATCCGCTCGAATTTATTTTACACAATACATGTGGAGCATGATAACTATTCAATTGTTGATAAGTGGGGCTTTAGGCGTGAAAAAAGTTCAACCTACAGCTATTTATATTTTTACACAGTACTGTAGCAAGTGCTCAAATGTATCATGTAACTACGTGTCATCTTATTATGTGGTTTATTGACACCCGTTATTTAACTCAATCCACTTTATTGTACTTGGTAAATGATAGTGTGAAAGTCTTGGGAGTATGGGGTTTATCTAATCAGTTTATCTATAAGTATTTCGCAATAGGTATTTGAGTTTAAATAAAATAAAATACCCTTTATCTGATTGAAAAAGGGTATTTAGTATTGCTAATAATTTTAAATTAACACATTAGAATGAAAGGCGTGCACCTAGATAAAAACGGCGCGGTTCTACCCAATCAGTTGCTTCACCAAATGCAAAGTTACCATCACCGCTCGCTAATCCTTGCTCTACTGTAGTGGCTTGGTCATCCAGAATGTTGAAAATATCTAAGAAAAACTCGGCTTTATATTGATCAAAGTCATGAGTATATTTAACTCGGATATCCAATGTTCCGTATGATGGAGTAACCTCACTACCTACAGAGTTATCAGCCACCCAATTAGTTTCATAACCGCCAAATTCATAGGCCTCATCAACTTGTAGTGGTAAATAACGGCCTGAAATCAGTTGTGCTTTACTGTAGCGGGTACCTGAGTTCCAATTATAAACAGCACCGACTTCAAAATTATTATCGAAATAGTACGTACCTAATATCTTAAATTGATGCTCTACATTACCAGGTTGCTTACCGTACATGTTCGGTGCTCTTGGATCTAGAATTTCCCAGTCACCTTGGAAATCAGCATTACCATCTGAGTTAGAGTTACCTTTAGCATCATTATGAGTATAAGACGCTAACATAAACCAGTTATCAGCGCGTAGTTTTTTAAATGTGACCTCAATACCTTCATAATCTCGTTTAGCACCTGCTAGTGTACCAATAACGTAGTTTGAACCTGGATTCTCATCGTAACCAAAATAAGAAAGTGGCAATTCAAGACTTGTACCAGCCATGTAGCCATCTTCAGAATAAATACTCAAGTCATAATCTTCCATAATATCTTTGGTAGTGCGCTTGGTATATGTTACTGATATGTTTGTACTGTCTGTTAAGTTAGTAGAATAACCAATTAAATACTCATCAGTATAAGGGGTTTTTGTACTTGGCGAGAAAAATGCATCTTGCTGTTTTGCACCTCCGCGCGTTCTAAACGTTACCCAATCATCATTAACATAAACTCTTTCCTCTAATACAGATCCTGTTAGGTTACCAGCAAATGAAGTCATATCAGTACGAAGAGGATCGTAGTAACGCCCACCAAATGCCCACACTTTGGAGTCACCATCACCAAAAATATCGTAAATAACACTTAAGCGAGGCGCAACTTCCCAATCAAAAGTAAAGATAGTTTCCCCTGTTGATGCAATATGATCCCATTTCTCAGCTCTTAAGCCTGCTTTTATCGTTACGTTATCAATTGTAAAAGTGTCTTGTAAGAAAGCCATTTTGCCTTTGGTTTCTAATTTTGAAGTAGCTTGCTGAACTTGCTCTATTTGGTATGCATTTACATCACCTGTAGGGTTATTTGCAGTACTGTCAAAAACAATGGCTTTTACTTCATCATCGCTAATAACACCATCATTATTTAGGTCTGCGCCATGTAAGTTACCACTATCATTCAAAGCTTGTGCTACACGAGTATAATCAGCCGCTGCTAATCCTTTCTCACCCGTCCATTGGCCCGTCGCATATGTTTCAAATGTTACGCCACTGTCTGATGCTGCTATTGAATTATATTGAGGTCCACCATTGTAGACACTATTAGAAATATTCTCATTAGTCTCTACAGAATAACCAGCCTCAAAAGTATGATCACCAAAGTCAGTGTCTAAGTAATACGTAAAATCTATGTAAGCAGCTTTTTTATTTCGCTCACGAATTGTATCGGCACCTAAACCACCAATATCTGTTTGTGACTGTGAAGGTGAGGTACTTAAAAAAGCAATATCACTGCGTGTTGATTTATCTAAAGCGACAGTAGAAAACTCCGCTTCGTGCTCCATATACCCAGCATTAATAATAAAGTCATCCCATGAATGAGAGTAGTCTATTTTATAATTGTCACCACCCGTTTTTTGTGTTCTTTGGCGGTTATATACGGTTGTTGTTGAACGTGATCCTGATAAATCTCTTGGGTCATTGAAGTAAGTAAAAACAAGGCGGTCTCTGTCTGTCGCTTGCCAAGTTATTTTACCAAATCCTAAATCTGTATCATCTTCTACAGTATGGCTAAACTCACCCGTTTCTGTATTCGTTATATCGTCTTCGCGGTTTTTTAGCTGGTAAGATGCGAAAAACCATAGTTTATCTTTAATAATTGGGCCGCCAAGCGTGATAGCAGTATCATAGGTCGAAAACTTATTTTTACTTTTTGATTCATTGTCATAATCACCAACAAGGCTATCATTTTGGAAGTAGTAGTTTATTGAACCATGAAATTCGTTACCGCCCGATTTAGTTATAACACGAGATACTAAGCCAGCTCCGCCAGCATATTTAGCTTCAATACCGCCAGTTAAAACTTGCTGCTCTTGAATAATTTCTGAATTTATATTGCCGCCAGCTGTACCGTCCGCATTATCAGTAACATTTACGCCATCAATATAATAAACGTTATCAGATGAACTACCTGCTTCACCGCCTATATCAACATAGTTCACACCCGATTTAGATGATGGATTACCATTTGTTGAAGGTTTAACGCCAGGGACTAACTGTAAGTAGCTTTGAAAGTTCCTGCCTGTTGGGAGTGATTCTGTCATATCTAGCGTTACATCTAGACCTGTAGATGACGACGTTGTATCGATAGCAGTAACTGAACGACCTGAAACAACTATTTTTTCAATGTCGCTGTTACCATTAGCAGCATCAACAGCGTAGTTTAAATTTAAGTTTTTATCAGTAATAACGCGAACATTTTTTGCTTCAAAAGGCTGGATAGATGCACCTGTAATGTCAATTATATATTGACTTGACGGGTCTAAGCCTCGTAATGATACATAACCATTACTATCTGAAACAGCTTGCTTTCCAATTAAACTTTCAGGAGATTTCGCAGATACAGTTGCGCCTGCTATAGGCTGCCCCTGTTTATCAGT
Source organism: Pseudoalteromonas sp. SG44-1 (assembly GCF_014164315.1). Lineage (NCBI taxonomy): Bacteria > Pseudomonadati > Pseudomonadota > Gammaproteobacteria > Alteromonadales > Pseudoalteromonadaceae > Pseudoalteromonas > Pseudoalteromonas sp. SG44-1. The sequence goes on along the minus strand of NZ_JACJEW010000007.1, from coordinate 27,624 downwards.
CACTCTTATTTTTAAACCACCTGTATCAGCAGCATATACATTACTTGAAATACTAACAGCTGCAGCGACGGTTGCCGCTAGTAATTTTTTGTTGAATTTCTTCATTTATATTTTCCCTAAATATTTTTATTAGAATTGACATTACATGTCATTAATTAAAATAGCACAAATGTTAATAAAGTAAATATTTAGTTTTTATGATTTTTAAGTGTGAATCTATTGGTGTTTTTTTGTTTTGTAGAATGTTTATTGCTGTTGTTTGTTAAATAATAATCATGTCTGGTGAGTAATTATAGTGTCAGGTAAATTGCTAAGTAGCAAAGTTATAACTTTGTATGGCTTTGTTTTTAATAAATAAGTTTAATAAGAAAGGTGTTTTTTTAATCGTCAAAATCAATATTCTAGTTAAGAAATTGACGTTATTGTTTTGTTAATTGGAATGTTGCTATTAATGGCAGTATATTTGAGGTATAAAATTCGCAGTTATATGCAACTGCGGCTTTCGATGTATAGATCCAAGCTAATTTATTTATGACCAAAGAAATAATAGCTTGCCAATTAACTAGTCAGTACTTGGCTGTGAACTTGTGCATTTAATATTACAACTTTTGCACGTTTGAAGAAGTTAAACTCAGCTGCCGTTGCTAGAGAATATGCGCCCATCATATGACTGATGATCAGATCACTATTATTTTGGTAACACAATAGCTTCACTCACAACATCAATGCTGTTTAGGGTTGGACCTACTAATACAGATTCAATAAGCTCTCTGTGTTTTTTTATTGAGTTTATTGGATAAGCTGCTTTATCTAACATTAAACCGCTGAATGAATCATAAATGCCGATATCTAAGTAGTACCAATGTTTGATCTTACGAATAGCTTGATCAATTACTGATAGAGCGCTGGTTACGCAGCTGGCAACCATCAAAGCTTCTGGCTCTACAATTTGCACGTCCCGTTTCTCGTAGCTGTACAAGCGCATCATTAATTAAAGCTCAAGTGCATCACGAATATCCGCATCAGGCTTAATTGGAGGGTATGAATAGTATACTCACTTGTTCCACCTTGGCTGACAACAAAATCAACTTCACAGCTTGTTGCTAAGTCAAAGCTAGACCTTCTTCCAGTAGGACGCAAAAACAGCCGCGTATGATGAGTGCAAAATGTAAGGTAATGCGCAGCTAAGAGCACTTTACTGTTGACGTACAGCTTCACAGTGAAGAACCATTCATGACGCGCCATGATAATAACAGCAGTGTTTACTTTCTAAAATAGAAAGATCAAAAAAGTAAATAAGATTTTTTATTTTAACAGAGCGTAGCGAAAATCTCGGGGGGCTTGTCCCAGTCTGTACTATCGAAAACATGGAACTTCAAAGAAATACGCATCACGTTTTTAGGATAATGTCCCATTTTGTGTGGATATCAAAATATCGATATAAAGTGTTCTCAGAACCTTATAAATCAGAGATGAAAGCAATTATTCAAAAGATTGGTTACGAATATGATATTGATATAATTGAGTTAGAAATACCATAAGATCATATTCATATGGTAGTTCTAAGTGAGCCGAAAATGTCACCTAGTAAAATAATGCAGGTAGTAAAGAGTATTTCGGCGAGAGAATTCTTTCGACTTTATTCAGACATAAAGAGGCGATACTTTTTTGTGGTAAGTTGTGGACTCAGAGTTATTTTGAAGAAATGATAGGAAATGCAAACGAAGGTACGATCAGAGCGTATGTGCAAAACCAGCTAATCGAATTAGATAGTAAAGAAAAGCACGGCGCTCAGTTAGGGCTCATATAAACGTAGTCGCTTGCGGTCGATTCTTTAATAATCATTGAGTTGAAAGTGTTTTTTGCTTTGTTTTCGACAAGTAAAATTAATCTTTATAAATATCTGGTTTATAGTAGGTTTTATAAATAGTCATAATTCGTTCAGCGATTTCAGGAGCAAAATTAGCATAGTGATATTGCTTTATGGGCTGGTGCATTTTAGCACTTTGCATAAGTGTATCTATTTGCTCAATCATTTCAGCGCCAACTTGGGTTCTGCTACAGGCAAAGTAGCCGCTATTAAACTCTGGGTATTCTATGATCTCACGACTATCTAGTTCAGCATATTGCTGCGGAGTTAAAAAGTGTTTAACACTCACGTCATAGTCAATGATCATATCAACACGCTTATGTAGGAGTAGTTTTGCTAACCGGGAAAAATCACCCGAACCAATTATGGGCACAATTTGATGTTGGTACATTGTCAGTATACTATCAAGTTCTTGATAACTAGTAGATGTAAGTATGGCAAAGGTGTGTTTATTTGCGAGTAACTTTGATATTGAAACTTGTTCAGGCAAATCTTTGAGTGTGTCTTTCAGTCCAAATACTCTGCGTTGCAAGAACATGGAAGAGGGCATAGCAGAGAAAATAAATTGTTTTTTGCGCTGAGGTGTTTTCAATATATTAAAACTACACACATCGGTTTGACCAGAGAGCTGCTTTAGCAGGCGAGCAACGTTAGTTGTGTATTGCTCTACTTTAAATTTATGACTGAGTGCTTGTGTAAAAGCAGCAAGGTAGCGCTCATCAGCAATTGATTTCTCTTCTGCAGTGAGAAAATACTCATAAGACAAAAGGGTAACAGCTTGCTTTGCATAGGCAAGGCTCGGCAGCATAAAAGCACAGAAAATGAGTAGCAGAATTTTCATACAAGTTCCTTTTTGTTATTATTAAAATAACAAGAAACTTTAATTTTGTCTTTTAAAAAAAGCCCTTGCGGGCTTTATATAATTAACGTGCATTGGTGCTTTCAAAAATTTTATCGGCCGATGCAGCAACGAAACCGGTATATAGTTCACCATCAGGTTTCGCATAACGCAGGGCAAACTCATAAAAACAACTAGGTACGCTCATCGTCGTGTCACTAAACTCTACGGCAAAGTCATCGGCAAGGGTTGATGATTGCTCAAGTAATACCTCAGGTGAGCCTTTTACTTCCCCGCCTGAAATATTAAGGGCAAAACCGGCATCTTTAAGCGCTTGGTTAACGTCTTCAATTTTATCAAATTTGGCAAGTTCATTAATGTTCACGGTGAAATGATTAGCACGGTAACCCCATGCTGACATCCACGCTGCATATTCGCTTTCAGCCAGTAACTGTTTATAAGTTTCAGAGCTTACTTGCCAATGGGTGCCTGAGTATAAGAAGTTTTCTGCGGTTACGGCATCTGCATCTATGCTGGCAACCAGCTCATTAACGATGGCTTGCAGTTGCTCAGAACATTGCTCTACAAGTAATTCAGAAATAAATACTTTTGGTTGCTTTGGATCGGTATGCTCATAATGTTTAGCATACAATTTTTTAGCTTCAAAATGATATTCACCACATTCTTTATAACCGACGGCTAAGAAATGGGCGGCTAACTTTTCCAGACCAATTTTTTCATGATTGAAAGTGCGTAGTGCAATATGGTCGTTGATCACATCATCTTGTTGTGTCGAGCCTAGTAGCTCATGAACTTTTACAGCTGACGGTGTTACCGCTAGGTAGTTTTGCCATAAGTTGTCAAAAAGGGCATTTACATCTGTGTGCATTTTTAATTCCTTAATTTAATTTCTGCAGCCGTTAAGCTGCAGACTGATTATTCAATAATTAAGCCAGGCGCAAGGGTACTTGGTAAACTAACGCTTGGTGCTTCAACAGAGGCTACTGGGTATGAGCAGTAATCTGCGGCGTAATAGGCGCTCGCTCTGTGGTTACCACTGGCACCAATACCACCAAATGGCGCGGCACTTGATGCACCGGTAATTGGGCGATTCCAGTTAACAATACCGGCGCGAATGTGCTTTAAGAAGTGCTCATAATCTTCACTTGAGTCACTTAAAAGCCCAGCCGATAAACCAAATGAGGTATTGTTCGCTTCCACAATTGCACTGTCAAAGTCGCTATAGCGATAAATTTTAATTAATGGGCCAAAGTGTTCTTCATCTGCGATGCTGGCCACATTTGTTACATCGATAATACCAGGGCTTACAAAACCGGTGCCTGGTTTTAAGTGTTTTAGTTCAACTAAAGGTTCAGCTCCCATATCAATCAATTGTTGCTGAGCGGCGACCATCCCAAGCGCGGCTTTTTCGCTGATCATAGCCCCCATGAAAGGTTGTTCTTCGCTAAAGCTGTCTGCAACTTTAATACTTTTAGTTGCGGTGATCAGCTTTTCTAAAATAGCATTACCATTAGCTGTATTTGCAATAAATACCCGACGGGCGCACGTACAGCGCTGACCAGAAGTTATAAAGCCGGATTGGATAATGTCATGCACGGCAGCATTTACGTCAGCCACATCTTTAATTATGAGCGGGTTATTTCCCCCCATTTCTAGCGCTAAAATTTTACCTGGATGTCCAGCAAACTGCTTATGTAATAAATGACCTGTGTTTGAGCTGCCAGTAAAAAACAAGCCATCGGTATCTTGGTGACTAGCAAGTGCAATACCGGTGTCAACTTCACCCTGAACAAGGTTGATCACCCCAGCTGGCAGGCCTGCTTTTAACCATAACTCAAGTGTGTATTGAGCAACAAGAGGGGTTAGCTCTGATGGTTTAAAAACGACGGTATTACCCGCTAAAATTGCCGGCACAATATGACCATTAGGGAGGTGGCCTGGGAAATTATAAGGGCCAAAAATAGCCACTACGCCATGCGGCTTATGACGAATAAAAGCTTTAGCGCCGGGCATTGGATTTTCAGTAGTGCCTGTTCGTTCATTATGAGCTTTTATTGAGATCGCCACTTTGCCTGTCATAGCACCCACTTCGGTGCGTGTTTCCCATAGTGGTTTACCTGTTTCGCGGGCAATGATAGTCGCAAACTCTTCGCTATTTTCTTTTAGCTGGCTGACAAAACGCTCAAGAACCGCAATACGCTCTGTAATTGGGGTATTTGCCCATGTAATGTGTGCCTGACGAGCTGATTTAATCGCTGCGTCTACTTGTTCTTTACTTGCCGCTTTACCTTGCCAAACAATATCACCGTTACTTGGGTTTATTGAACTGAAATCATGACCTAAGCCAGTTTGCCATTGGTTATTGATTAGTTGGCTGTTGTGCGTATTAACGCTCATAGAAACTCCTACAGAGGTTTACAGACGGAAAAACCGCGCTGCATCTCCTTGTTTTAATTTAAGTGCTTTTGCAACTTCACTACTAATAATCAAGGTATGTTTAGCATGATTATAATGTGCATGTTTTGTGAAAGTGGCTCTGAAGTCATTCACGCCTTGATTACAAATAGCTAAGGTGTCGGAACTTTGTTGATTAATATGATCAAGTTCACCTATGGTAATAGGGCATACTTGAGATTCACGGATGCTACGTATATTGCCAAGTTTGGCTTCAACTGTTGGCCCAGCATCAAATAAATCAACGTAACCTCGATGCTCAAAACCTTCTTTTTCAAGCAATTTTAGTGCAGGTTTAGTGTGCTCGTGTACTTTACCAATTACAGCTTGCGCTTTTTTGCTTAACAGGTTGGCGTAAATAGGGTACTTGGGCATTAATTCACTAATAAATACTTTATCGCCTAAGCCGACTAAATGATCGGCTAGTGGGAATTCAATACTGAAAAAATGTTCTTCAAGCCATTGCCAAAATGGAGAATGGCCGTTTTCGTCACTAACGCCACGCATTTCTGCAATGATGGTATCGGCAAAACGCTCACTGTGTTGAGCCATAAACAAAAAGCGTGAACGCGATAAGAAACGTCCTGTTAGCCCTTTGCGGCTATCTTCACGTAAAAACAGTGTGCATATCTCTGAGCAGCCGGTGTAATCATTACACATACTGAGAATATCAACGGTGTTATATACGTTAAGAGTGCGAGAATGATGAACCGTTTTACCTAAATGATAGTGATACAAAGGAACGTTCATACCGACCGCCGCTTCAATCGCGGTAGTGCCGACTACTTGACCTGTTTCACTGTCTTCTAATACAAATAGGTAGCCCTCGTCTTGAGGCTTATTAATGTTTTTTGCAAAGCTCCTTTCTGCTCGTTCAATTTTCTCTAGCAACAAGGCATCATCAACAGGTAATGATGTAAAACCATGGCCTGACTCTATTGCTATTTGTTTTAGTGAGTCAAAATCATTTGCGGTTATAGGACGTAATACTTGCATTTAAAAGTGCTCCATTAACGCCCTAAACAGGGCGTTAAATTAGGTTAACCGTTTACAACGTCTGCTACGGCTTTTTCAAAGCGCGCTAGACCTTCTTTAATGTCCTCAAGTGGGATCACCAGTGAAGGCGTAAAACGAATAACATCAGTACCAGCAACTAAGCTCATTAGTCCTTGTTGAGTACTTGCTACCAAGAAGTCGCGAGCGCGCCCTTCAAACTTGCTGTTTAGTACGGCGCCTAATAATAGACCTTTACCGCGTACTTCACTAAATACGTCGTATTTTGCGTTGATCGCTGCAAAACCATCACGGAAAAGCTGTTCACGCTGTTTAACGCCGCTTAGCACTTGTTCGGTATTCACGGTATCAAATGCCGCTTCTGCCACTGCACACGCTAACGGGTTACCGCCATAGGTTGAACCATGCGTGCCCACTTTAAGATGTGCTGCAATATCAGTCGTGGTGATCATCGCACCAATAGGGAAACCGCCACCTAACGCTTTTGCTGTTGTTAAAATATCTGGTGTCACGCCTAATTCTTGGTATGCGTATAGTGAGCCTGTACGGCCTACACCCGTTTGTACTTCATCAAAAATAAGCAATGCATTGTGTTTATCACACAAAGCACGCACACCTTTGATAAATTCATTATTTGCAGAGATAATGCCGCCTTCACCTTGCAGAGGTTCCATCATTACGGCACAGGTTTTATCGCTGATCAGTGCTTCAAAAGCTGCTAAATCATTGTAGTCACAATGATCAATTGCGGCTGGTTTAGGACCAAAACCGTCAGAATATGCGGTTTGGCCACCCACAGTTACGGTAAAAAAGGTACGACCATGAAAGCCTTTGTTAAATGCGATTATTTGGCTTTTATCAGCACCATGTACATCCAATGCGAAACGACGCGCGAGTTTTAGCGCTGCTTCATTTGCTTCTGCGCCTGAGTTTGCAAAGTAAACTTTGTCTGCAAATGTTGCGTCGGTGATTTTTTTAGCTAATCGAAGTGCTGGCTCATTAGTCATGACATTGGATAAGTGCCAGATTTTTTCGCCTTGCTCTTTTAACGCATTAACAAGGGCCGGGTGACAGTGGCCTAAACAGTTGACCGCAATACCGCCAGCAAAGTCGATATATTCTTTATCGTTTTGATCCCAAACACGAGAACCTTGGCCACGCAACGGAATAACCTCTGATGGGTTATAGTTAGGGACCATTACGTCGTTGAATAATTCTCTTGTTACTTGCATTTGTTACACCTAATTCTGACTTAATATGAAAAAAAACAAATTGCATTTGATGGGTTAATCAAGCCGTTATTACCCTGCAATAATGTGCTTTAATGATTTTTCTTATTTACTACCGCTATTATCTGAGTTCAAAGCTTAAATTTGCAGTGCTATTTTGTGAAAAATGATTAAAATAAAACACAAAATGACGAGGTTAATAATCAATATGATAACTATACAAGACGAAAAGCTACTTTCTATACTTCGCACGAATGCCAGAGCGAGTATTTCTGATCTTGCCAGGGCACTTAACTTATCGCGCTCAACTGTACAAAGTAGGATGTTAAAGCTAGAAGAAACTGGGGTGATAAAGGGCTACAGTGTTGACTATGGCGATGCGTACTTAAGTGCCATGGTATCGGCCCATGTATCAATTAAGGTAAAGCAAAAACTAACCACTAAAACTAACCTTGAACTCAAGCAGATTGATGCTATTTCACAATTGTATGCTATTAGTGGTGAGTTTGATTTGATAGCCGTTGTACAAGCACAAAATTTAGAAAAACTCAGCCATTTACTCGATGACATTGGTAACTTAGATGGGGTTGAACGTACAACTTCCTCTGTTATTTTAGAAACAAAGTTTAAACGCTAAATTGACCACAAATACAGAATGTCATACTTTATATATATTATTTTTTGCTGCGTAGCGTATTGAGGTTAAATTATTTTCTATCTTTACGACTAAACAAAACAGTATTTACGCACTACACTTACGACTAGCGCTGGGTTTTTTACTCGTTAATGTAATTATGCTCCCTAATTTTATTGGCGTTTTTATTTGGTTTATATTTTCTAGAACTTATGTTCGGGTAATTAATCATAATTAAGAATCTTCAGTTATTTGAATATAGGATCCCTATGGAAGAAAACTTATTAAATTCTGTTATTAAAATAACTAAAAACCGTGATGTAGATTCATTAGAATATAGCTTGATCTCGACGATCCAAGAATTTGTTGGTTGTACAGAAATTGTAGTTTATAAGGATTTAGACGTACACACTGATTTAACGATTGAGCGCAGCATATCGTTAAAAGTAATTAATGGTAATCAGTTTGAATGGGCACAACGTAAAGTAGTCGATTCACCAGAGCCAGAACTGTTGTCATGTTTGCGCTCAGCATGCATTATTACTGTACAATCAGCGGATGGCATTGAGAAGCGTTGGTTACCAATTTCTTTGCAAGATAAGCCGATAGGCGCTATTGCGGTTGTATGTAAAGATTTAAAAAGTGCGGATCAAGTGTTGCTTAATGCCTTTTGCCGTATCTATGAAAATTATTTATTTATCTTGCATGAAAATGAACGGGATCAACTCACAGGTCTGTTAAATAGACAAACATTTGATAAAAAAATAAAGCAGCTAATTGAAAAGCAAGTAATAAAACAGCATAAAACAGCAAAAATGGATAACAATCGCAAGCGTAGGCTCAGCTCAACATCTTGGCTGGCAATGCTTGATATTGATCACTTTAAAAAAATAAACGACAGCTTTGGTCATGTTTGTGGTGATGAAGTTTTATTGCTGCTTGCACAAAAAATGCGCCACTTTCTACGCTCAACCGATTTGATTTTTCGCTTTGGTGGAGAGGAATTTGTGATCGTGTTTGAACCCACCAATTTTGAGTCGATTGAAAAGAAAATGAATGAGTTTATGGAGATGATCAGAGAAACTCATTTTCCATTTGTTGAAAATATGACCGTTAGTATTGGCATGTGTCGCATCAGCCCTTACGACTTTCCTATTAATGTGTTAGAAAATGCGGACAAGGCACTTTATTACGCAAAGGAAAATGGTCGCAATAGGCTGTGTTTTTATGAACAGTTAATGGAGAACAACTTGATTGACTCAAATGATAAAAGCACGGATATAGATTTATTTTAATCTGACGCCTTTGGTATTTTCTTAATGATAGTTTTTGTTACTTCATCAAGTTTAATGACATAAGCGTTACCGCCAATTCCTTTAAATTCTTCATCGGTAAATACAATGGTATTTTCATCATAGAAAGTAATCGCTTCTTTTTGAGTCACAATCCCCAAATCTATTCGTGATACGTCCCCTGAGAAAAACTTATCACCAGTAAAGTTTTCAAATAACCAAATGCTTGTTGAATCTAATAATACTAACTTTGTACGATCGGGGCTCAGTGCTGCAGAGGTTATCCAGCAAAGCTTTTCCATTGTTGTACAGGTTTTAAATGAATCTATTAACTGCGCATCAAAATTAGCTGCATGATCGCCAACTTTATAAACATTAGTAATGCCATCAAACGGCTCAGTACGGTTTTTAGTAAACAAATATAAGTGACGGCCAAAGGCAACAAATGCTTCTAGATCAAAGTTTCGCTTATCTGGTGTGATAGGGCTACCGTCAAGTTCTGGATAAGTAAACTTGATAATTTCAGCTTCGGTGGTATCAGTTTTGATGTCGATGGGATTTTCTATTTTATAAATAGTGAGCCACTTACGTTCTTGTTTATTATTACCAAAGTCACCTAAAAAGAAGTGCCCAAAGTCATTCTGAGTCATATCTTCCCAATCAATGTTTTTCGCATTAGTAACAAGGACCTCTTTGGCGATAGAGCCATCTTCGTTGAGGCGATAAAGTTTTGGATCATCACCGCTGTCATTTATTGCCCACAAGCGCTTGAATTTATCAAATTCGATCCCCGATATTTCTTTGAGTTTAGGATCAACACTGAGTTTCTTTTTGCTGTATAAGGTATAAATTGAAATGCTGGTAAGTACAATACTCACCAAAATGATGATTGAGATTAATGAATAAATACTTTTTTTAAGCATGGAGGAAGTAGAATCTGATACTAAGTTATTGAGTATTATTATCTATTTTAAGGTGAATTTCCATGCCAATAAGACTATAAATGAATAATCGTTAAGTTTCGAGGCTCCATACGCCAGTGCCTGTCGCCGCGATATGATTAACATTTCCTTGTAGTACTTTGCTGCCAACATTCACAGATGACTGCGGACGACTGACCAAATACCCTTGCACGCAGCTAATACCCATACGCTTCACTAATTCAAACTGGGCGATTTCTTCCACCCCTTCAGCAACGATTTTAAGGCCGAGCTTCGAGCCTAACTCACTGATTGAATTTAATATTTCATTATACTTCGGGTTTTCATTAGCTTGGGCTATGAATAATCTATCAATTTTGATCACATCAATAGGTAGATCAGCTAAGGTGCTTAAAGAACTAAAACCGGTACCAAAGTCATCAATTGCGATAGTGACGCCTTCTTTTCGTAATTTTTCTAATTCATTAATAATAGTGTGACTTGCGGTGATCAATGTTGATTCGGTGATCTCTAACATCAAAGAAGTAGGCGGGAGACCCGTTTTTGCGAGTTTTTTCATTACCCATTCGTGAATAGGGCGATGTTTGAGTTGAATGCCTGAGACATTAACTGAGATTTTAACTTTGCGCATACCAGCATTATGCCAAGCTGCCATTTGTCGACATGACTCTAGCATTATCCAATCACCAAGCTCTAATATAAGGTTTGATTCTTCGGCAATCGGAATAAACTCTACTGGAGAAATAGCCCCTTCAACAGGATGATCCCAGCGCACTAATGCTTCGAAGTAATCGATGGCGCAATCTTCAACATGCACAATAGGCTGAAATGATAAATGAAAATTATGACACGCAATCGCTAAACGCAGCTCTTCGAGTAAGTAGTGGTAGCGACGCATTTTATTGCCCATTTCTGGCGAATAGACTTTAAAAATACCACGTCCATCGGTTTTAGCACGATACATAGCCACATCCGCCATTTGCAACAAAGCATGGGGAGTTGATGCACTCTCAGGATAAACCGCAATACCGACACTGGCACTGATCTTAATTAGTTTATTGCCTAGTACAAAGTCTCGCTCTATTTCGTTTAATACATGCTGTGCAACATCCAAACTTTTAGAACTGGAATCAATGTTATTAATAAAAATAGAGAATTCATCGCCCCCTAAACGTGCTAGATTTTGCTCTAGCAGACTGGTGGGATTGATATCATTAAGCTTGTGATGGCGTAATACGCTTGCGAGGCGTTCGGCTACTTGAATCAATACTTCATCACCAAAACTGTGACCAAAAGAGTCATTTACTTGCTTAAAACCATCTAAATCAATAAATAACAAGGCACAGTGAATGTTTGTGAGTTCAGCACCACTGAGTTGACGGTCTAAGTGCTCAATATAAGCGTGACGGTCAATTAACAAGGTCAATTTATCTTGGCAAATACTGGTTTGAGTTTCACGAGCATAATTGGCTACATGGCTGGTTAAGGCATTAATTGCTTGGCTTAAGCGGGTAACTTCTGTTGCATGCTCAAGCTCAGGAAGTTGAATGTTAAATGACTCGATTACTTTTTTTGTTTGTGTATTAAGTTGTTCTATTAATTGTTTTTCGCGTTTAATGTTTAATTGCTTACCAAAATACCACGTTAAAAATAAACCTATTAAAATCAATAAAATAAAGTTTATGGGTGACAAAATAGTGGCATTGAGCATTGATGACACTTGGGCAGTAATAAATTGTGCGTCTGTTGCTTTAATAAGTAAATAATCCGTACCATCTTTGCGAACAATATAATGGCCATTTAATATAGGATTATACCAAGAGGGCATCGTTAGTTGGGTGGTAGCAGTATCAAAAGCGCGAGTGGCAATACTAGATTGTTGCGGGTTAATGGTATTGACTTGCTTGGTCAATAAAATATTCATGCCGTAGCAAAAAATAAACATAGCAATAAAGGCAATACTGAGTAAGCGAAAAAATTTAGTCATTCCATTAAACCATTTTATCCCAATTATATGAGTTTTTTATTAGGTATTACATAATTTTATCAGTATATAGTTTGTCAGAGTCACTGACAAAACATTTCTTTTACAATAGTCTTGTAAAAGCAACCCTTTTCCTGTTAAGTGTTATTTTATCGATGTTTGCCGAACTTTTACTCAATTTAATCATTAAATAAATTCACTTTACCAGCGGTTATTTGTTAACTACTTTAAAGGTCATAATTCAGACCGTGATTAAACTTGGTTTAGTTCTTGCTCTCATTTAATTGGTGATAATGAGGTGAGTGTTTTGTGTTTTATTTGCACATATTTGGTGCGATATTTTTTTAATTGCACTGTCATAAAGCATAAATATAACTTTGTTTAACTAGGGTGTGTTTATTTTTCGAGGTTACTTTTACTGCAGTATGTTTGATTGTTAGGCAAATCAGAGCACATAGTAGTGTTTTATCTACATAGATTGTGCGATAACGTAGCATAACGACCAAGCGCAGTCTGAAAGTTGAACAAATTTCAAGCTTGAAAAGTTACACGCCCTAATAAAAATACATTTTACAGCCCTGCGTATGTTGAGTAGTTGAACGCACTTCTGTGGCAAGGATTAATTGACCTTAAGGTTTAGTTTGGAGCCCACTATGTTAAGTAAACGATTTTTTAAAACTAAAAATGAAGCTGAAGTTACATTTGAATTTCAGCATCCTCAGGCTGAGCAAGTTCAGTTAGTTGGTGAATTTACTGATTGGCAACCTGTTACTATGAAGTTTAATAAAAAAGAGCAATGTTTTAAGTTAAAACAGCGCTTACCGAACGATCAACAGTTTCATTTTCGATATTTAGTTAATGGTACTATTTGGGATAATGATCACCATGCTGATGGATACATAGCAAACAGCTTTGGTACAGAAAATAGTATAGTCAATACACAACGTATTTAAGGCGCGGTAAATGGAGTCTCTTTCACAGCTTTTTTATCTACATGGTATTGGCTATGAATACACCAAATATACCGGTGAACACGTGGTTTTTAGCGATGCAACCCGCAGTGCGGCACTCAGTTGTTGTGGTGTTGATGTTACAGATCACGCTCAAATAGCGCATTTAAATATCAGCTTAGATGCCAATAAGTGGCTGCAACTAGTACCAGAGTGTAGTTTGGTATGTGCTGAACAACCAGCCGTTAAAGTGCGTATTGATAGGCGTATGCTAGGGCAACAATGTACCGTATCATTTGCACAGCTTGATTTGCCCAGCATTACTCACCAATTAGCTGATTTGCAATGCAGTGGCGATTATTTATTTAACGACGTCACTTATTTAGAGCTTATTTTTCCGCTTCCATTATTGCCAATTGGTTATCATGATGCGCATATTAGCGTTGCAGGTTTAACGGCGACAACTCAACTGTGGGTGACACCTAAATATAGTTTCCAAGTGACAGATAAAAAGCAAAGCGGGCTTTCAATTCAACTTTATAGTTTAAAAAATAATGCAGCACTAGGGATAGGCGATTTTGCCGATTTATTATCGCTGACCGAGCAAGCAGCAAGTCATAAACTGGATTATATTTTACTCAATCCACTGCATTTATTATTTTCTGAGCAACCAGAGCGAGCAAGTCCCTACAGTCCAAATAATCGCGCGTTATTAAACCCACTCTATATATCAATTGATTTATGCGATGACAGCATTAATAACCCCGATATCACTGCGTATTTACAAAGCAGCTATGCGAGTGACTTTAAAAAGCGGACTCTGCAGTCGCAGTATATTAATTACAGTGCAGTGAGTGAATTCAAATACGCAGCCTTTAACTTGCTATACCAGCATTTTTGTATGCATGGGAGTGAGCACCGCAAACAACACTTCAGCGATTTTTGTCAACAGCATGGTTCGACACTTGCGACCTTAAAAGTTACTGACAGCGACTTTGCTTACTACTTGCAATGGCTAGCATATGTGCAATTAAAATTATGCCAAACTACCGCCCGAGAGCAGGGAATGAGTATTGGTTTGATCAATGATTTAGCGGTGGGTTGCGCCGGTGATGGCAGCGAGTTTCTCAATCAACAATCGTTGTTTACCGATTCTGCTTATGTAGGTGCACCGCCTGATCCATGGGCAGAGCATGGCCAGAACTGGGGATTGCCAGCATTGAATCCGATTAAGCTCAGCGATAATAATTTTAGCTACTACCGAGCATTGATCCGTGCCAATATGGAAAACGTTGGTGGCTTACGTATTGACCATGTTATGGCTATCCGCCGTTTATGGTGGTGTTTTGAGCATCAACAGCAACAAGATGGTTGCTATGTGTATTATCCATTTGAGCATTTATTAGCGGTACTGACAATAGAATCCCATTTGAATCAATGTATTGTCATTGGTGAAGATCTTGGGGTTGTTCCACCAGAGGTGAAAGCTGCACTTGCAGATAAAGCAATATTTTCAAATAGCTTATTCTATTTTGAAAAAGATTATCATGGTGAATTTTTAGCGGCTCAGTCATTTGCGCCACAATCATTGTTAATGGTTGCAAACCATGATGTACCGCCTTTCTTTGGTTGGTGGCAGGGGCTTGATCTTACTTTGAAATTAAAATATCAATTAATTGATGAACAACAGTTAACTCAACTGCATGCAGACCGAGAAATTGAAAAACAACGACTACTGCGTTTTCTGTCAGGATGTGCAGAGCACTCCTTGTTTGTGGACAGTACAGCAAGTGATGTTTATCAGGCGCTGACCTTAGGCTTGGCCGCTGCACCAGCGCGGTTATTTACTATTCAGCTCGATGATTTAGATGAGCAAACATTACCTGTAAACATTCCTGGAACGGATCAAGAATACCCTAATTGGCGTCGGGTATTAACGCATTCAAGTGAACAAATATTAACTCGTCACAGTGCATTTCTCAGTGCTATTAATTCCATAAGGACTAATTAAATGAACAGTATTGTTCGTAAAACCGCAAAGTCACAGCACTATGATCAACAAGTTAATGCTTTAAAGCGCGGCTGTTTTAAAGATCCGTTTAGTTTTTTAGGCGTACATGCAATTACTGACACGCACAGTGAAATACGCTGTTATATGCCCGGGGCAACAAAATTAACGATTAAACTGCCTCAGCAAATGATTGTTAGCATACGCTATGGTGATTCAGATTTATTTATAGCACAGCTTAGTAATCAAGATATTTCAGCTTATCAGCTAGTGGTAGATTACAGCGATTGTCAGGTTATTTGTGAAGATGTGTATAGTTTTGATAGCAGCCTAGATGATAGTGCAATGTACTTATTTAATGAAGGCACATTAGAGCATGCATATCGCCATCTTGGTGCCCACTTTATTGATTTTAAAGGTGTTGCAGGTGTGCGTTTTAGTGTTTGGGCACCTAATGCTAGCAGTGTTTCAGTTATTGGCGAATTTAATCACTGGCAGCAAAGCCAACACTTTATGCGTTTTAACCCTGCGTCTGGAGTCTGGGATTTATTTATTCCAGAGCTCAGTGAAGGTCAGTGTTATAAGTTCTCTATAACAACTCTCAGTGGCGAAGTGCTCGAAAAGGCTGATCCATTTGCATTTAAAATGCAGCAAGCACCAGGCACTGCTTCAGTACTTCAAACTCGGCCCACAGCAATTAAACTAACTGATAAAATGCAACGTCAGCGTGTTAAACGCAACGCGATTGATGCACCTATCTCTATCTATGAAGTGCATTTAGGTTCTTGGCAGCGAGAAGAGGGAGATCGTTATTTAACTTATCAAGAATTAGCACAGCGGTTAATTAATTATGTCACTGAGCAAGGCTTTACGCATATCCAACTTATGCCGATCAGTGAATTTCCATTTGATGGTTCTTGGGGGTATCAGCCAGTTGGCTTATTTGCACCAACGAGTCGGTTTGGCGGTTTGGATGATTTTCGTTATTTTGTAGAGCAATGCCACCAAGCTAACATTGGTTTACTCATTGATTGGGTTCCAGGCCACTTCCCAAGTGATCCACATGGCTTGCATCGTTTTGATGGCACACATTTATTTGAACATGCCGATGTGCGTCAAGGTTTCCATCCAGATTGGAATACCTATATCTACAACTATGATCGCCCAGAGGTTCGCAGCTTTTTAGTTGCTAATGCAATGTATTGGTTAGAAGAATTTGCCATTGATGGATTACGTGTCGATGCTGTTGCCTCAATGCTATACCTTGATTACAGTCGTGAAGATGGACAGTGGATCCCGAATAAGTTTGGCGGACGCGAGAATCTTGGTGCTATTGAGTGTTTAAAACAAGTTAACTTACGTTGTTATGCTAATAACCCCGGCATTATGATGGTGGCTGAAGAGTCAACGGCGTGGCCTGGTGTTACCCGTCAGGTGAATCATGATGGCTTAGGGTTTGGTTATAAGTGGAATATGGGCTGGATGAACGACAGCCTTCACTATATGCAACGCGATCCTTTATATCGCCAACATCATCATCATGAATTAACGTTTTCGATGGTGTATGCCTATAGTGAAAATTATATTTTACCTTTAAGCCATGATGAAGTGGTGCACGGTAAAGGCTCATTTATTGAAAAAATGCCTGGTGATGATTGGCAAAAATTTGCAAATTTACGCGCGTATTATGCATTTATGTGGGCGCATCCAGGCAAAAAATTACTGTTCATGGGTGGTGAGATTGCCCAGCGTAGCGAGTGGAATCATGATCAATCAATTGATTGGCATTTGCTTGAGCATCTATCGCATCAAGGTGTGCAACGAACTATCGCGCAGCTCAATAAAGTATATCGCGATGTTCCAGCTTTACATCAGCTAGATACCGAACCGTCAGGTTTTAGCTGGATCGATAATCAAAATGCCCAACAGAGTATTTTTAGTTTTATTCGCTTTGCTAAGAAAGCCAGTGATTACGTGGTTGTGATAAGTAACCTCACGCCAACAGTTTATCATGATTATTGTATTGGTGTACCAAGCTCAGGTGAATTTGAAGTCATTTTAAATACCGATGACGAACAGCTATTTGGCTCGGGAGTACAAGTGTGTGGGCAATCAGCTAAAACAACCAGTACAGTAACTCCATGCCACGGGCATCAACATAGTATTAAGCTCTCACTGCCAGCGCTTGCGACGGTTTATTTAAAAAGGGTGGCTGATGAGTTTATCGATTGAATTAAATAAAGGGCAAACTTTTCCGCTGGGAGCCAGTGTCTTAACAAACGGTGTAAATTTTGCCGTTTATGCGCC
Organism: Pseudoalteromonas sp. SG44-1; assembly: GCF_014164315.1. Taxonomy (NCBI): domain Bacteria; kingdom Pseudomonadati; phylum Pseudomonadota; class Gammaproteobacteria; order Alteromonadales; family Pseudoalteromonadaceae; genus Pseudoalteromonas; species Pseudoalteromonas sp. SG44-1. Next base: position 10,082 of record NZ_JACJEW010000007.1, on the reverse strand, counting down.
ATTGGCTAAACAGTTGTATGTGTGTTTATTTGATGCCAGTGGTCATACCGAAGTTTTAAAGTTAGCAATGAATAATAATGAAGGGGGGATATGGAGTTTACATATAACCCCACTGGCTATGGGCACTTTATATGGTTATCGCGCAGAAGGTGAATATCAACCTAAAAAAGGATTGTTTTTTAATAGCCAAAAATTGTTAATTGACCCCTATGCAAAAGATTTATTTGGTGAGTTTACCTGGAGTGAACGCCACTATGGGCAAATGCCTAAAGGTACTTTGAGTACGGTAAACAACGCCATTGATATCCCTAAATCTAAAGTCACACAGCTGCAGCCTTATCAAGGTAAAAAACCGAGCCATAGTTGGGGAGAAACGGTTATTTATGAATGTCACGTTAAAGGCGCCACAGCACGACATCCCTCTATTCCAAGTCAGCTACAAGGTACCTATTTGGGCTTGAGCCATCCCAGTTTTATAGAGCATTTACGTACACTTGGCGTAACCACTTTAGAATTGTTACCGGTACATAGCTTTATTAGCGAACAGTTTTTAACCGCCAAAGGCCTGCAAAACTACTGGGGTTACAATACATTAAATTTTTTTACACCAAATAAAGATTACTTAGTAACTGATGAAATTGGTGAATTTCAACAAATGGTTACTAAACTTCATCAAGCGGGTATTGAAGTGATTTTAGATGTGGTTTACAACCACACCGCAGAGGCTGGTAGCGACGGTCCTTTGTTATCTTGGCGCGGCCTAAATAACCCAGGTTATTACCGTAGTGTTAACGATAACCCTGAAGTTTATATCAATGACACTGGGTGTGGTAATACCTTAAATATAGACGACCCATTTAGCTTGAAAATGGTACTCGATAGCTTACGTTATTGGGTAGAAATAATGGGTGTTGATGGTTTTAGGTTTGATTTAGCAACTATTCTTGGACGGACGCCGCATGGCTTTAGCCAAACCCATAGTTTTTTACAAGCAATCAATCAAGATCCAGTGTTAAGCCAAGTGAAATTAATTGCTGAGCCTTGGGACATAGGCCCTGGTGGTTATCAATTGGGAGCATTTCCTGCGCCTTGGCGTGAGTGGAATGATAAATACCGTGATGTTGTTAGGCGCTTTTGGCAAGGGCAGCACAATATGCTGGCTGATCTTGCAAAACGTTTACATGGCTCTTTTGATTTGTTTGATCATAATCACCGTGGGCCATTAAATAGTATTAATTTTATAACCAGTCATGATGGCTTTACTTTAACCGATTTAGTGAGTTACGAACAAAAGCATAACGAAGCAAATGGTGAACAAAACCGCGATGGGCACAGTGCTAATTATTCGTTTAATTGCGGTGTTGAAGGCTTTACTGATGATTTAAAAGTTACCTCCATGCGGTTACAACAACAAAAAAACTTTTTACTTACCTTACTACTTTCCAAAGGGGTGCCTATGCTGTCATCAGGCAGTGAAATGGGCCACTCGCAAGGAGGGAATAACAATGCTTATTGTCAAAATAACCGCACTAGTTGGCTGGCATGGAAAGACTCGCAGCGTAGCCACAGCCTCATTCGTTTTATTGACGATGTATTGACCTTACGAAAGCAACACTGTGTGTTTAAACACAGTGTATTTTTACACGATAGCGATAAGCGATTTAGTGTTGATTGGTATACTGAGCAAAGCCAAGCCATGCAAGAAAGTGACTGGCATGATGGTTCAAAACAGTTTTTGATGTACAGCTTAAAAGATACACAACTAAATACGGCATTACTCATTATTTTGAATGCCAGTAATGTGGCTGTTAAATGTCAATTACCCGCGAATCACGATTTATCGGTATGGCGTTTAGCGATTTCAAGTGTTGATCAAGCAATGGTTAAAAATACAGAAAAGTTTGAGGTTGCTGCACAAAGCAGTTGGGTTTTTACAGCCAATTTAGAGGACGAATGTAATGGCGAATAATGGTGAACAAATATGTGTTGCTAAAGGTTGGCAAGATGCCCCTTTAATAGATGAAAGTACCCTTGAAGATGATTTATCACGCCATTTCTATTATACCCTTGGGCGCGATAAGGTCGGAAAGTCTCAACTGTATTTGTATAACGCACTAGCGTTGACAATTCGTGATCGATTAGTCGCTCGTTGTCGAGCAACAAAACAGCAAATGCACAGTGAAAAGCGTCGAAAAACGGCTTATATATCACTTGAGTTTTTAATGGGCCGAGCACTAGGTAATGCCATTTTAAATTTAGATTTAGAAGAGCAAGTCAAACTTGCACTTAATAATTATTGCGCTCACATTGAACATGTTGCGCAAGCAGAGCATGACGCTGGGTTAGGTAATGGTGGTTTAGGCCGCTTAGCTGCGTGTTTTCTAGATAGTTGTGCGAGTTTAGCATTACCTGTAACCGGTTATGGTATTCGTTATGAATACGGCATGTTTAACCAGTCAATCGAAAATGGCCATCAAATAGAGCAGCCTGATAATTGGTTACGTGAAGGGCATCCATGGGAGCTGAGCGCACCAGAGCAAGCCAAGCGGGTTAAGTTTTTTGGCCATGTTGAAAGTTATACTGATAAGAACGGACGCATTCATCGACAATGGTTAGACACTGAAGATGTATTAGCTGTCCCTTATGATGTGCCGATCCCAGGTTATAAAAATGACATAGTTAACACCCTCAGACTCTGGAAATCAGAAGCCACTGATGAGTTTGATTTAGGTGAGTTTAACGCCGGTAGTTACTCAGAAGCCGTCGCGCATAAAAACCTTGCCGAACAAATCACCATGGTACTTTATCCTAATGACAGCAGCGAAAATGGTAAAGAGCTACGTTTAAGGCAGCAATACTTTTTATCGTCGGCGAGCTTACAAGATATTGTTGGTCTATGGGTATCACAGCATGGTGAAAAGTTTAGTGATTTTGCTGATTTTCATGTTTTTCAACTTAATGATACCCACCCAAGTATTGCTGTTGCAGAGTTAATGCGATTGCTGATTGATGATTATGACTTGGATTGGGATGCTGCATGGCAGATCACCACAAAAACCATGGCGTATACTAATCATACGTTACTTCCAGAAGCGCTCGAAAAATGGTCTGTATCATTATTTGCGCGTTTATTACCGCGTATTCTTGAAATAATTTATGAAATAAATGCACGTTTTCTTGCTCAAGTTGCGTTGGCGTGGCCGGGGGATGTTGCAAAACAACAAGCGTTGTCTTTAATTGAAGAAGGCTCAGATCCACAAGTAAGAATGGCGTATTTAGCCATTGTTGGCAGTTTTTCAGTTAATGGCGTAGCAGCATTGCACACAGAATTACTTAAAGAAGGTTTGTTTAAAACTTTTTATGAATTGTGGCCTGAAAAATTCAACAATAAAACTAATGGTGTAACGCCAAGGCGGTGGATAGCTCATTGTAACCCCAAACTAACACAGTTGATTGGTGAAAAAATTGGTCAAGATTGGGTGAGGGATTTTGCGCAAATTAGCCAGCTGCGTCGCTATTATGATGATGTTAAATTCCATAAACAATGGCAAAGCGTCAAACTTGAAAACAAACAACGGCTAGTTGATTTAGTCAAAGAGCGTTGTGGTGTTGAATTTGACACTAGCATGCTATTTGATGTGCAAGTTAAACGAATTCATGAGTATAAGCGCCAATTACTGAATGTATTACACATAATTCACTTGTATGACCGGATCCGTCGTGGCGATACCGCCAATTTAGTGCCACGCTGTGTATTACTAGGAGGAAAAGCTGCACCGGGGTATTACATGGCTAAGCGCATTATTAAGCTAATTAATAATGTTGCAGATGTGATCAACAAAGATCCGCTTGCTCAGCCTTATTTACGGGTGGCATTTTTACCAAATTATAATGTTACAGCAATGGAAACGATTTGCCCCGCAACAGACTTGTCTGAACAAATTTCAACCGCAGGTAAAGAAGCATCTGGTACCGGTAATATGAAGTTTATGATGAATGGGGCGTTGACGATTGGCACTTTAGATGGTGCTAATATAGAAATTCGCGATGCAGTAGGGGCTGATAACTTCTTCTTATTCGGCGCACAAGCGGAACAAATTGAGGGAATAAAACAAAGCTACAACCCATTACACATTATTCATAATACGCCTGACTTACTAAGTGTTATGCAATTACTTGAAAGTGGGCACTTTAATTTATTCGAACCTGGTTTATTTGACGACATTATTGGTGCAATCAAAAGCCCACATGATCCTTGGTTGGTTGCCCACGATTTTGATAGTTTTGTACAAGCACAAAAGGCGGTTGAACACGCTTTTCAAGATCAACAGCATTGGACGCAAATGAGTATTTTAAATACTGCGGCCAGTGGTACTTTTTCAAGTGATAGAACGATCAGCCAATACAGTGATGATATTTGGCATTTGGAAGCATTAACAACATCTAGTTCGGCCGACACAGCCGTAAGCAACAGCAAAGATTAATACGGAGATAAATTATGCCAAGTTATGCAAATCGCTACATAAGTAGTCTGACACGAGAAACCTACGCACTGATTTTAGCAGGGGGCAGAGGTTCACGCTTACATGAATTAACAAACTGGCGGGCCAAACCGGCAGTTTATTTTGGTGGCAAACATCGTATTATCGATTTCCCGCTATCAAACTGTATTAATTCAGGTATTCGTCGTGTTGGGATTGCCACACAGTATAAATCGCACTCGCTGATCCGCCATGTCAACCGTGCATGGGGCCACTTTAAAAAAGAACTGGGTGAATCGGTAGAGATATTACCGGCATCACAGCGTTATGGTGACGAATGGTATTGCGGCACTGCAGATGCGGTGTTCCAAAATATGGATATTATTCGTCATGAGCTACCTAAGTATGTAATGATTTTATCTGGCGATCATGTTTACCGTATGGATTACGGCGGCTTATTGGCAAAACATGTTGAAACAGGTGCAGACATGACGGTGTGCTGTATTGAAGTTCCTTGCGAAGAAGCCGCAGAAACATTTGGTGTGATGACGGTAGATGAAGAGAAACGAGTACGTCGTTTTGATGAGAAACCGAAAATGCCAAGTTCAATTCCTGGTCGTCCGGGCACTTGTTTAGCGTCAATGGGTAATTATGTATTTAATACTGAGTTCTTATTTGAACAACTAAAAAAAGACGCAGAAAACGAAGGTTCAGGCCGTGATTTTGGTCATGATATTATTCCGGCAATTATTGAAGAGCATAATGTATTTGCTTTTCCATTTCGAGAGCCAGGTCATGACGGCCAACCTTATTGGCGTGATGTGGGTACACTTGACTCATTCTGGGAAGCAAACATGGAACTGGTGATGCCAGAGCCACAGCTGGATTTATACGACCCAACTTGGCCTATTTGGACTTACCAAGAACAACTGCCACCGGCTAAGTTTATTTTTGATAATGATGACAGACGTGGCATGGCTGTAGATTCAACCGTATCAGGCGGCTGTATTATTTCAGGCTCGGTGGTTCGTAAATCACTGTTATTCTCTAATGTACATATTCGCTCATACTGCGTCATTGAAGAGTCGGTGATATTACCAGGTGCGATTATTCAACGTAATTGCCGTATTCGCCGTGCTATTATCGACCGTGGATGTGAAGTGCCAGCCGGTGTTGAAATCGGTTTTGATCGTAAAGCAGACGAAGAAAATGGTTTCAGAGTATCTAAAAAGGGTATTGTGTTAGTGACCCGTGAAATGCTCACAGAACTTTCCAAAAAACTTGAGCGCCAAGAGCGTGAGAGTAAACAATTAGCTTAAAATATCATACAGTTGTAGGAAGTAAGAAAAAGATGCATGTATTAATGGTTGCGGCCGAAAATGACGCTTTACCAAATGCCAAAGTGGGTGGTGTTGCAGATGTACTACGAGATTGTCCCAAAGCATTAGCGGAGCTTGGCTTAACCGTTGATGTGGTTATTCCAGATTATGGTTTTACCACGTTAGAGCGTGTGCAATTAGGCACGCTCCATGTGCCCTTTGCCGGATATATCTATGATGTTCAAGTGTGGCAAGTATATGTTGATCAGCAGCAAGTCAGGCAATTAGTACTATCACATCCGTTATTTAGTCAGCACCATGGCGCTGTATACTGTAATGATGATGGTGACCGACCTTTTGCCACTGATGCCACTAAGTTTGCATTATTTAATGCTGCAGTGTGTGAAGCGCTATTGCAAGGTGTGATCACTCGTCCTGATGTGTTGCATTTGCATGATTGGCACAGCGCGTGTGTGGCGGTATTGTTAAAGTTTGATCATCGGTTTGCATCTTTTTCTTCTTTGCGCAGCGTATTTACAGTACACAATATTGCACTGCAAGGGATCCGCCCATTCAAAGGAGATGATTCAAGTTTAGAAGCATGGTTTCCGGCGTTAAGTTATAACGGCGAGATATTATGCGATCCGCGTTATCCTCATTGCTTTAATCCGATGCGCAGCGCTATCAATTTAGTTGATAAGATACATTTAGTATCTCCAAGCTACGCACAAGAAGTATTGCAAGCCAGTGAACCGCATAATGGTTTTTTTGGTGGTGAAGGCTTAGAGCGCGATTTGAATAATGCGATGGCGAACAATAAAGTCGTCGGAATATTAAATGGCTGTGAGTACACTGAGCATAATGCACAGTCAACCAGTACGCTATCACAATTATACTTTGAGATAGAGCAGGCATTGTTTGTTTGGATGGCTAAAGAAGTAAACCTGCAAAGCAGTTACTATATAGCTCATCAACGGTTACAGCAGTTCATTGAGCAGCCAGTTAAAGGGCCTTTAGTCACCAGTGTTGGACGCCTAACCGATCAAAAAGCTTTGTTACTGCGCCAACCCTACGAAAACCAGCAAGTGCTTGATGCATTGTGTGAAAAGTTAAATGAACAGCAAGGACGTATGATCATTTTAGGTTCCGGCGATACAGCCCTTGAAGATGTTATAACAACTGCCATGGCACGAAATAGTAACTTATTATTTTTAAAGGGTTATGGTAATAGCGTTGGCGAATTACTGTATGAGTTAGGGGACTTATTCTTGATGCCTAGCTCCTTTGAGCCATGTGGTATTAGCCAAATGCTTGCTATGCGGGCAGGGCAGCCTTGCTTAGTACATCAAGTCGGTGGTTTAAAAGATACTATCACTCATTTGGAAAATGGTTTTAGCTTTAGTGGTGACACATTACAAACACAAAGCGAGGCGCTGGTAACGTGTTTTGCTAATACTCTTACTCTGAGACAAGAACAACCCAAACAATGGGATGAAATTGTCAGCAATGCTAAGGCTGCTCGCTTTACATGGTCTTATGTAGCAAAGGACTATATCAGTAAACTTTATAATTAATACTGCTATTTATCATCTTACTAGCTATAATGGATTGCAATAACATTATGATTTAGTTACTTAGTATTGTGTTTTATTTCGTAACTGACCATCAATAGTCGAGTTTAAGGGTGAAAAAGTGCAAGTATTTGTTGCGCGCCAAGCAATATTCAATCGTCAACAACATGTAGTTGCCTATGAATTATTGTTTCGTAATAGTACCAATAATTGTTTTCCAGATATTGACGAAAGCGTCGCAACAGCAAAACTGATCATGGAAAATCAGCTTAATTTCGGCACTCGACATATTACTGCTGGTAAAAAAGCACTGATTAATATCGGTCCTGATTCTTTAAAAATGGATTTATGTGCATTTTTGCCTTCGCAGGATGTGGTACTTGAGTTGCTCGAAACAATTGAGCCGACTGAAGAAAACTACCAGCTATGTCGTGCGCTGTTTCATAAAAATTTTGTGTTAGCACTTGACGATTTTGTATATGAGCCTAAGTGGGAAAGGTTTTTAAAACTTATTAAATTAATCAAATTTGATATTCAAATAACTCCTTTACAGCAAATTGAACCGTTGATAAAAAGGCTGCAAAAATACAAAAAGCTAAAGTTGCTTGCCGAAAAAGTCGAAACTATTGATGATTTTAAAATAGCTCATAAGATGGGCTTTGATTATTTTCAGGGTTACTTTTTTGCCAAGCCGGTAGTCATTCAACAAAAAGACATTGATATAAACTATGCATTAGCCTTGACCATCTATGCACAAGTTATGAAAGAGCATCCTGATATCAATGCGATTGCGCGATTGTTTCAATTAGATACAGCGTTAGCATTTAAGTTATTAAGATTGATCAACAGCGGTGTGTTTCCTGTCCAAAAAGAAATAGAGTCACTCAAACAGGCTTTAGTTTATTTAGGTCATGATCATATAAAGAAGTTTGTTAGTTTGATTATTACCGCTCACGTTGCACAAACGAAACCTAACGAATTGATCAAAATGTGTATCATTCGGGCGCGATTTTGTGAGCTGATAGCGAAAAAGATAGCGCCTTCACAAGCGAATAGTGCCTTTTTAACCGGTCTTTTTTCGTTGTTGGATGCAATATTAGACCGACCAATGGAGCAATTACTGCTTCGTTTACCATTTCCAGAACCAATCAAAGACGCTCTAATGGAAGAAAAAAACACCCTGTATTATATCCTTGCAACAGTAAAAGCGTATGAATCAGGTAGCTGGTGGGCTATGGAGCAAGCAGTTGTATTTATTAACATAAATAGTGATTTACTGCCGAAGTTTTATCGAGATGCGCTAGACTGGTCAAACATACATAAGCACAACTAATAAGTCGAGCTCAATAATGCGTAATCAAAATATGGATGTTATCCGTGGTCTTGCTGTGCTTGGTTTAATGTACATGAATGCCTATTCCTTCGGTTTATTTGAATTTGGTTACGTACCATTACAGTCCCCGCCTTTTTCGGATCATGTTATTCAATGGGTGAGCCTTAGTGTTATTGACGGCCGCTTTCGCAGCTTATTTTGCTTACTCTTTGGTGCTGGCTTATATATTCAGTGGCAGCGTTACCAGCAGGTTGAGCAATTGCAAAAACGCTTAAAAGTATTGGCCGTGTTTGGTTTACTACATGGCTTTTTGTTGTGGGCTGGTGATATTTTGTTTATCTATGCATGCGCAGGGTGGTTGGTCATACAATACCTTGACGCGAGTGACGAGATGTTATTAAAACGCGGTTGGCAATTTCTATCACTAGCCGCAGCGATAACTTTTTTGATAGCCTTAGTTGACCCCACACTGACTATCTATCGAGATTCGGCCGATTTTTTAGCAAGTTATAATGCTTCACAAGGATCGGCATTAACTATTTTTGTCAATAATAGTGTGATGTTTATCGTGATGCTCATTGCACTTCCGCTGATCACTTTGTGGATGGCTGCAGGATTAATGCTATTCGGTATTTATGGCTATAAAAATAAACTGTTTGAGACTGGTTTAACTAAATTAAGCAAAATCAGAGTTTTGTCAATTGCGCTACTGTTAAGTGCGATTAGGATCAGTTTTGAATACCAATCTAGCTTATTTATTAGTGCATTAAAAGAACCCGTAAGCTGGTTTGCAGCATTATTCACAGCCCTATTAATTATTCATTTTGTGGTAATGCTGATGACAAAACATGACTTTCACTTTATTGCATTGCAGCGTGCAGGAAGGCTCGCATTAACTTTATATCTAATGCAAACTATTTGCTTGTTATTGTTGTTTAAAGTTTTTTATCCGCACTGGGTGCTAAGCTTTAATCATTTAGAATATTACGTATTAGTGAGTGGTTTAGTTATTTTTCAACTTAGTTTTAGTGTGATTTATTCGCGTTATTTTAAGCAAGGTCCAATGGAATTTATTTGGCGAAAGTATGCAAATGCTGCTTGAGTTGAAGCTACTGTAAATAGTGTGGTAATTTTTCACTGTCACTGCAGGTTAAAATTATCGCAAACCCATATACCGTAAAACAGAGCAATCGTTTAAGTATAAACAAACAGACTAGATGTTTGCTGTGAAAAGGCTAATTGTTGGTTTAACGGCCTAAGGGATCCCCAAAAATAATTATTAAGTTTCAATTACATCACTCACATCCATATTTTTCCAATCGATTTGCACTACTACCTGTACGAAATAGGCTAGTCCTTCCAAATAATCTCGCCGTCG